>JBIIFW010000438.1:0-2512 GCA_044236985.1 Bradymonadia bacterium
GCCGATGCTCACGGGCTACCAGAAGCACACGATCGTGACGGAGACCAAGAGCCTCTGGACGCTCAAGGGCGACGTGGGGATTCTGAGCCGGACGGTGGAGCTCGAGGTGAACATCACCGAGTGGGCCGGGCCGGACCGGGTGCGGTTCACGCTGACGGGTCTGAACGAGGCGGTGAGCGGCGAGGGTCAGTTTGAGATTCGGGCGATTGCGGCGGCGGGGAGCGCGGCTGCGGCGGCAGCGCCTGTGGCGGCGGCCAAGCCGGAGTTGTCGTGGTGGCAGAAGCTGGTGGAGAAGTTTGCCCGCTGGTTCCTGGGCCGTCAGGGCGGCGGTCAGCCGGCGCTGCCGGCGGCGCCGCGGGCGGCGGTGACCGCGGGGTCGGAGCTGGCCTTTACGCTGATGATGGAGGCGGGTGGGCCGACGGCGCCGCTGGTGAACGCGATGCTGGAGCCGGCGCTGATTCCGGCGACCGAAGACCTGGCGCAGAAGATTGTGACCCACCTCGAGAAGCAGCACGGGCTGGCGTGAGTCACCTCAACGGGGGAGCAGACATGAGGCAGTTTCGCTGGATGATGTCGCTCACTCTGGTCGCCGCGCTGACGGCCTGTGGGGAGCGTGACAAGGCTGCTGAGGCGGGCCTCGAAGGCTCCGGCAGCGGCGCTGACGCGGCGAGCGAGGAGGGGTCGAGCGCGGTGCCCGTGGGCAGGCCCATCGCGGCCATTCCCGGCGCAGGGGAGGGCTCGGCGAATCTCATCGGCGAGGCCTGGACTGCAGCACCCTTTGCGGCCGACGACCTGGTTGCGCAGCACCCCTTCCTGGCCGCCAACCCGTGGAGCAACATCCACAACGATGGCGCAATGAGCGACAGCTACACGAGCGCCGGGCCGTTGGGTGTGCGCCCGCAGCTTCAGTCGGCCTCGCTGCAGGGCGACTGCGCGACCATGACCTTTCGGAGCGACGGCCTGCTGGCGACGGTCTGCATCGGGCTCACGGGCACGAAGCTGCAGCTGGTGGAGCCGAGCGGGCTGACGCTGCTGGCCTCACTGGCGCTGCCGTCGCGACCGGGCCCCGTGGACTTTTCGAACTTTGGTGGCGGCGGCTACTTCTTCCTCGACGAGCAGGAGCGGGCGGTGATCCCTGCCATCGATGGGCGGGTCTGGATTGTCGAGGCGGTGGAGGCGGCGGGGCTCTGGTCGTGGCGGGTGGTGACAAAGGTTGCGACCGACGCGGTGCTACCGGCCGGCGACACGCTGCAGTCGGCGCTGCCCGACAGCGGGGGCCGGCTCTGGTTTGTATCGCAGCAGGGGTTGGTGGGCTTTGTGGCGCCACCCTACGCGGCGGAGGGTGCGGCCATCGAGACGCTGGCGCTCGGCGAAGAGGTGGCCAACTCGTTTGCGGTGGGGAACGACGGGTCGGTCTTTGTGGCCACGACGGCGGCGCTCTACCGGCTGGAGGCCGTGGCGGGGCAACCGGCGGTGATTTGGCGCGAGGGCTACGACAACAGCGGGATCGTGAAGCCGAGCCAGGTGAGTGCGGGGACGGGGACAACGCCGACGCTGATGGCGGGGGGCTATGTGGCCATCACCGACAACGCCGATCCGATGCAGGTGGTGGTGATGCGGCAGGCGGCCGATGCGGCGGTGCGGGTGGTGTGCGAGGTAGCGGTCTTCGAGGCCGGCGGCAGCGCTACGGAGAACTCGCTGATCGCGGCGGGGCGTTCGCTCTTTGTGGAGAACAACTACGGCTACACGGGGCCGACCTTCGGCGAGGTAGGACCAACGAGCCTGGGCGGTTTTGCGCGGGTGGATGTGAATGCCGACGGCGGCGGCTGCACCAAGGTGTGGGAGAACCGGACGGTGGCGGCGCCGTCGGTGGTGGCGAAGGTGTCGAAGGCGACGGGGCTGCTCTACACCTTCGTGCGGCCGGCGGGTGACGAGGCGGGACACAACTGGTCGTGGGCGGCGTTGCGGGTCGACACGGGTGCGGTGGTGTGGGAGGTTCCTGCGGGCAGCGGCACTTTTGTGAACAACCACTACGCGGGGCTGGCGCTGGGGCCTGACGGGGCGGCCTACCTCGGCACGCTGGGCGGCTTCTTGCGGCTGTCAGACGGACGGTAGCGTGCGCGACATCTTGCCGCGGTAAACCAAAGCAGCGTAGAAGGTCTCTTCGCAGGTGGCCTATATCGGCCGGGGTGATCGGAGCGGCGTTTTCATGAAGCATCTGATTGGGTTGAGCCTCCTCCTCTTGGCCGCCTGCGGCACCGACACGGCCGCCAAGAAGAGCGGCGCGACCGGCTCCGGCAGCGATGCCACCGATACGGGCGCAGGCTCGGGCAGCGGCGCCACCGACACCGGTCGAGAGCTCGATGGGAGCCAGGGCGGAACGCTCACCACCTGGCACAAGGATGCGCGGGCCATCGTGGAGCAGAAGTGCGTGGGCTGCCACAACCCCGAGGGCACGGCGGGCTTCTCGCTGCAGACCTTTGCGGAGGCCGCTCCCATGGGCAGCGCCATT
>JBIIFW010000439.1:0-2511 GCA_044236985.1 Bradymonadia bacterium
GGAGACCCCGTCGTCTGGCACGCTGCACGTCTCGCTCCGGCCTGCCGACGGGCCGCCAGCGCCGCTACCCGATGCCAGCCATCGCCCCCTCTTCTTCCACGGTCGTACCCGCGTCTTTGCAGCCAATGACCGCCTCCTCCTCTGGGACGGCGCCAGCCTGCTCTCCCTCTCGGACGATGGCAGCGAACTGCAGGGCGAGGTCCACCCCAACTCGCTCGACGACGGCCACACCTTCAGCAGCGCGACGCTTCTGATCGCGATCGCCGTTGCGCTCCGCCTCCGCCACCGCTTCCACCTCCACGCAGGCCTCGTCTCGCTCGATGGCCTAGGCACCCTCCTCGTCGCCGGCGACGCCGGCCACGGAAAGACGACGACCACCCTCTCGCTGCTCCGGCGTGGTGGCCTGCTGGCGGGCGACGACACCCTCTACATCGACCCCGCCGCGCGCTGCATCTGGGGCCTGCCCAAGCCCCTCAACCTCTCGCCGCGAACTGCCCGGGCCTTCGCCGAACTCACCGCCCGCCACCCCAACCCGGTGGCCGCCGAGAGCGGCAAGAGCAGCTACCCTGCGGCCCTGCTCTTCCCCGGCGCGCTCCGCCCAGCGCTCGGCTACCCAGACTGGCTCCTCTTCCCACGCATCACGGGCGAGCCAGCAACCCGCCTCGAGGCGCTCGCGCCAACCGACGCGCTCGGCAACCTCATGACCGCCTCCGCACTCGTCGCTGTCGACGAACTTTCAGGTGGCGAAGAACATCTCGCAGCCCTGCTCGCCCTCGTCTCACACGGCCGCTCCTACGAGCTCCTGCTGGGCCTCGACGCGCTCGAAAGGCCGGAGGCGATCCTCGACCTCCTCACCGCCGAAGCGGGCCGCCCGCGCTAGGCCAGCGCGACCACGACCAGCTTGTCGGCAGCCAGCGATGCAACCATCTCCGCCAGGTCTGCGGCAGCAACTTCGCCCGTGACCTCGAACTCCTCGACCAACCCGGCGACGAGTTCTGAAGCCAACTTCGAGCGGCCACCAAAGCGCTTCCAGATGAAGACGCCCGTCACGTTCAGCTCGTAGTAAAACTTCGTGTCCATATCGAGCAGCACCCCCTTTCCGTCGGGCATCTCGGTGAGGATGACGCGGGCGCTGGGGGTGATGCGGGTGGTATCGAGATCCAAGGCAGACTCACGCGGCTGAGGGAGGATAGACAAAGGTCACCTGATAGTCGGTGGACTCCCTCTCAAGCACAGGTTGCCCCCGAAGTTCAATCCAAGCGTGGCCCTCCATCACGCCCTCGCGCTCGCGGAGCCCCATTTTGAAGACAACCTCCACACCCCGCTCACGCAGGCAGCGGTAGCGGATCAGACTCCGCAGCAGGCAGGTTGTCCGCGTAACCCGCACGCGCCGCAGCACCAGCTCGGTCGCCTGTTCCACCGCTGCCAGCGTCCCTGCCTCGCTGCGACCGCCAAACCGGACAGCGGCGGGCGTCAGGCCACGCAGCAGACGGTCCATGGGCAACCGCTCAAGGGCAACAGGGAGCAGGCCGCGTAACAGCACGACCTCTGCCACCAGTCCAGGCGCCGCTGCCACCTCCTGGAAGAGGCTAGGCAATCTTCTTCGGGCCACCGCCGCAGCCGGTCACCTTCTCTGCGTCGACCGCCCACTTGCCGCGCCAGCGCTCACGCTTGGCCTCCACGCCGCCGCGACCCTCGTCGGTCCAGTAGGGCTTCTTGAAGAGCTTCATGCAGAAGTTACAGGGGAAGAGGTCCCACTCCGAGAGCGTGCCCTCCTTGATCGCCTTGTTCTTCTCGGTCTGCGCGTAGTGAATGACATCGAGCATCTTCTGATGCGCGTCTGCGAGGCTCACCTCATGCAGGTTGCCAAGCACGTCGGCGGGCGCCCCTTCCGTCGGCACGCCGGAGTGCTGGCAGCAGAGCGTCAGGTTGCCCTTCGGGTCCACATGGAGGATCTCCGAGCGGAAGGGCTGACAGACGAAGAAGGGCTCTTCGCGGTAGAAGCTGTCCGTGTAGGAGACCGGCATATGCAGGCTGCCCTGCAGCCGCGTGATGGTGTCGAGCACCGTCCGCCACTCCGCCGTCGAGAGGAACATCTCCTCGTCGAGGTAGGTACCTGTGGGCTGCGTCATGCCGAACGACATGCGCCCCGAACCAAGGTGGCTCGCCATCATCGCCATCTGCTCAATCTGGTGAGCGTTGTAGGCGTTGACCGTCATCTGCATGATGAAGGGAATCTTCCGCATGGTGCAGATGGCAACCGCCTGCATCACGTTCCGGAAGCTGCCGGGGCCGCGCACCTTGTCGTGCACCTCTTCGGTCGCACCATCGATGGAGAAGTTCATCGCCGTGCAGGCCGCAAGCCGCTCCGGCTTCTCGTCGAGTTTTGCCACCATCTTCGAGAACTTCTCGGAGTTGGTCACCACATGCCACGTGTAGCCACGGGCAACGATGGCATCGATGATTTCGTAGAACTGCGGGTGCAGCGAGGGCTCGCCCCCCGTCAGGCCA
>JBIIFW010000440.1:0-2508 GCA_044236985.1 Bradymonadia bacterium
TGCTCGGGCGCTCACCAATGCTGAGCCGGCTCGCGCGATTGTGATTGCAACCGAGGCGGCGGGGGCGGCGCAGGCGCTGGGGCTTCGGTCGGAGGCGTTCCGTTGCCGCTCGACCATCGGCTTTGCCCACCTCGCCAGCTCGGCCATCGATACTGCGCGAGAAATCGCAGATTCCCTCTCCGCCGAGGTCGAGGCGCCCCTCGATCGCATCTGCGTCACGCTCCTCCGCGGTGTCATCAAACACAGAGAGGGCGACCTCGCGGCAAGCACCGACCTCGCCCTTGAGGCGCTCCGGATTCCGAACACGGAGGTGCATGAGTACACGCCCGAGCGTGCAGCCCTGCACAACCTGCTCGGCAATCTCTCGGCCCAGTTCGGCGACTCCGGCGCATCGGTGGACCACTACCAGAGCGCGCTGCAGGTCTTGCTTGCTGTCGGCCACCGAGAGGCTATCGCGCTCGTGA
Source organism: Bradymonadia bacterium (assembly GCA_044236985.1). Classification (GTDB taxonomy): domain Bacteria; phylum Myxococcota_A; class Bradymonadia; order REDH01; family REDH01; genus CAIWGR01. Next base: position 465 of record JBIIFW010000440.1, read on the forward strand.
CCAACAACATCGGCATGGCGCTCCGCGAGAGCCAGCAGTTCGACGATGCGTTGCGGTTCTTCGACGATGCGCTCGTCAGCATGGCGGGGCTCCCGGAGGGGCTGCTGCACGCGACCATTGTGGGCAATGCTGGCCTGACCCTCCTTGAAGCGGGACGGCCCGATCAGGCGCACGACCCGCTCATCGATGTGCTCAAGCGGATGGAGGCGCTCGGGGTGCCCCGCGGCATCGGTTCCTCCAACCACAACCTCGGCAGGCTCATGCTGCTGCGTGGAGAACTCGTCCGCGCGGAGGCCTACCTGCAACAGGCTCGCATCCACCGCGAGGCCCTCGGTGAGAAGCTCGACCTCTCCGACACCAAGCTCCAGCTTGTGAACCTCTATCGCGCGATGGGCGACGACAAGCAGGCCGCTGCGCTGCTTGTCGAACTGCTCGATGGCCCCGACGCCTGTCAGGTCCTTCGCGTCCGGGCCGCCGCCCTCGAGGCCCGCTACCTGCTGCTCCGCGCCGCCGGCCGCTTTGAGGAGGCGCTCGACGCCCACGTCGCCTTCCACGAGGCGAGCCGCGCCTATGTGGACGACCGGGCGAATGCCCGCCAGCAGCTCGTGCTTGCCCGCTTCCGGCACGCCGAACTCGACCACGAACGGCTTCGCGAACGCGAGCGGAGCGCTGCCTTCGAACGGCTCTCCCTCACCGACTCGCTCACCGGCCTGCCCAACCGCCGCTTTGTAGAGACCCGGCTGGCCGGCGAGGTCCGACGCTTCGGCCTCCGCGGCGAGTCGCTCTGCGTCGCCGTGCTCGACGTCGACCACTTCAAGAGCATCAACGACCGCTTCTCGCACGGCGTCGGCGACAAGACCCTGCAGACCATCGCCAGCCTCCTGCGTGACGACATCCGCCCCTTCGACATGGCGGCTCGTCTGGGTGGCGAAGAGTTCCTGCTCGCCTTCCCCGGCAACCAGCTCGAACAGGGAGTGGCGGCCTGTGAGCGCCTGCGTCTGCGCCTCGCCGCGCACGACTGGAGCGGCTGTCACGCCGACCTTCGGGTGACGGCCAGCTTCGGTGTCGTCGAGGCCACCGGCGGAGCCACCATCGAGCAGCTCATCCAGCTGGCCGATGCCGCGCTCTACCGAGCCAAGCACAACGGCCGCAATCGGGTCGAGAGCGCCACCCGCTGAGCCGGCGCGCTGCGTTCCAGCCCTTGCACCGCGCGCCGGACTGCGACAGACTCCGCGTCTTCCATTGCTCGGAGCAAACAGATGCAGCGCCGCACCTTCCTCAAGACCCTCCTTGTCTCGGCCGGCGCCCTCTCTGGCCTCGCCGCCTGCGCAGACGACAGCACCCAGACCACCGCCGACACGGGAATCGCTGACGGCTCCGGCGATGGCAGCGGCTCCGGGTCAGACACCACGCCAGTGCCCCTCAACGTCGTCGCGGCGCCCGCACTCTTCCCCCAGTCCGTGGCCTCGGGCGACCCCCGACCCGGCAGCGTCATCCTCTGGACCCGCCTCTTGGACGGCGACGCCTCCGCAGACACCGCGCTCGAGCTCGAGGTGGCGACCGACGCCGACTTCGCAGACATCGTCTTGCTCGAGGGCAGCGCATCCAAGCAGCTCACCGCGCTTGCCGACCACGACCACTGCGTGAAAGTCCGGGTGACCGACCTCAGCCCGGCCACCAGCTACTTCTATCGCTTCTCCGTCGTCCGCGATGGCGAGCGCCGCGTGAGCAAGACCGGCCGCACCCGCACCGCGCCGGCCACCGACGCCGACACCGCCGTCCGCTTCGCCTTCGTCTCCTGCCAAGACTTCGCCGGCAAGTACTACAACACCTACGCCCGCCTCAACCGCGAGGAGCTCGACTTCGTCGTCCACCTCGGCGACTACATCTATGAAACCACGAGCGACCCCGCCTTCCAGGCGACCTCGCCCGACCGCTCCGTCACCTTCGACGACCGCGAAGGCTCCATCCTCTTCAACGCCGGCACAGACAGCGAATTCGGCGCCGCCTCGAGCCTCGACAACTACCGTCAGCTCTACCGCAC
>JBIIFW010000073.1:0-9540 GCA_044236985.1 Bradymonadia bacterium
TCCGATCTGTCGGTCAGCTGCACCCGCTGGCTGATGCGGGCGCACCGGCTCCCGCCGTAGACCTCTACCTCGAGGTTGGCTGTGATGCCGCTCCAGGCGGCGGAGAGCGGCGGGTCGAGGAGGAGCAGGAGGTTGGGGTCGATCGAACTGCCGTCTGCCTGTGGCTCGAAGAAGAGGGCGGTCTTGGTGGCCGGGAGCAGAAGGCGGCCGGTGTCGTCGCTGAGTCGCATGGAGGCCTCCATGCGGGGCGGGAGCCTCTCGTCGCTTCGGAGCGCGAAGCTGACAAAGACAAGGCCCTGGAACCCGGCGGTGATGGGGAGCAGTCCGACGGCGCCAAAGGCGGAAAAGTTGGCCTGGTCGGGGTCGGTGGTCCCCATCTCTACGACGACAGGGCGGGCGAGCTCACTGCAGCTTTCTGCCGCTTCTGGCGCAGCGCTGGGCTCATCGGAGCAGGCCGCGGCGAAGAGTGCGAGCAGCAGCAGACATCTCATGCGGCAGGCTGCTGCCGGGGTGTCATCAGCAGATGGATGGTGCCGACGGGGAGCGCGATCATGAGCGGCAGGATGTGGAGAAGGAGCCGGAAGACGATCATGGAGGCGACCACCTGCTCCGATGGGATCTGGTCCCTGAGGAGCAGGCTCAGCACGGTCTCCAGAACGCCGATGCCGCCAGGCACATTGCTCACGGTCGCTGCGAGGATTGCCACGAGGTAGGCGAGCAGAATGCCGAAGTAGCCGACGCTCCCCGCCCCGGGCAGGAGCAGATAGAGCAGGGCGGCGAGCACCATCCATTCCAACGCGGAGAGGCTGATCTGGGCGAACGCCGTGCTGCCCGAGGGCAGTGCGATCCGAGAGGCGATCCAGCGGGGCAGGGGCCAGTCGCGGATGGTGACGCCGAGGTAGGCGATCAGGAGGAGGAAGCTGCCGAGGGCCGCGGTGATACTCCCCCAAGGGGGCAGGTGGAGCGCTCTCTGGATGAATTCCTGGGCGAGGAGTCCGGCGGCTGCCACCAGCACGAGGAGGCCGGAATAGGTGGTCGCCGCGACAAACCCGATGATGCCAAGACGGACGCGGGGCGGGACACCCAGCCGGCCGTAGAGGTGGTAGCGGACCGCGCCACCGGCGATCATGTTGGAGCCGACCGCGTTGCCAAGCGAGAAGGAGAGGAAAGAGATGAGGAAGACCTTGCCGTAGGGGGTCTTCAGACCTGCGTGCCGGAGGGCGAGGAGGTCGTAGATGGAGAGCAGCCAGAAGCTTGTCATCACCAGTGCGCCGCCGCCTGCGATGGAGAGCGGCGGCGTGGCTCGAACAGAGGCGAGGATGTGCGGTAGCGAGAGACCGCGGGCGAACTTGAGCACCATGACGATGGCGAAGTAGGCGACGATGAGGCCGAAGGCCCACGAGAGGAAGCGTCGGAGCGGCCGGGGCGCGTCGGGCGTTGCCGCTTCGTCTGCGGGTGTTGGTTGCAGCGGTTGCAAAGGTGGCGGGCTCGGCGGGTTCGGCTTGGAGGAGGGAGGTCGAGCCTCGTGCCCGGGGTGGGGCGGAGCCAGACAGGTGAGGATGTTGCTAGGCAGGCTTTGAGGAGCGGGCCGTTCCGCACAGGTGAGGATGGGCTGGCGCTTCCCCGGTTCAGCGTCGGGCGCCGAAGGTGTGGAGTGTAGCGGAGGCAGCGCGTTGGGGCCAACAATCCCGCCGAGGAGCGCCACGGTTGCCATGCCGCGGTGGCTCGGCTAGCACCGCGCGAGAGGGTTTGATGTTGCCCCGCTTGCTAGGCGGGGGCCATTGCGCACTGGAGGAACCTTGTTCTGTCCGACCTGTGGAGCCAACAATCCGGTGAGTGCGATCGCCTGCAAGGCCTGCGGTGCGGTCATGCCCGGTATCAGCGAGGTCTTCACGATGGACTCTCTGAGCGGCAACGAGCCGAGCCATGCGGAGCCGCGGCATCAGGACCATCGGGCGGGCGTGGCAGTGCAGGAGCCCTACGGGCGCGCTGGTCAGGGGCCGTCGCTGCTGGGCCGGGTGAAGCTGGTGGTGGAGCAGGGCAAGATCCTGGGCGAACAGTTTCTGCTGAGCGACTACGAGATGATGGTGGGGCGTTACGATGCCGGCTCCGGCCGCTGCCCCGACATCGACCTGACCGCACAGGACCCCGCCTATGTGCATCGCCAGCATGTGCGGATCTCCTTTAGCCCTGCGGGCGAGTCGATCACGGTGCACGACATGGGCGGCCGCAACGGCAGCTATGTGAATAACAAACTCATCGATCGGAACGGTGCCTCGCGGATGCGTCCGGGCGACAAGCTCCGGATTGGTCGGGTGGTGATGCGTCTGCAGCTGGCGCCCGAGGTTGAGGGCGACAAACACTCCTGAGCGTGGCGGCGGATTGGTAGTCTCGATGGTGCAGTCTCAATCTCGTCAAACAGCACCGGAGCAGTGGCAGCATCGCCAACTGCTGGTCGGCATAGAGGCGCTTGATGCGGGCTGGCTGACGGGGGTGCAGTTTGCCGCAGCGATGGGTCGCGCGGTGGCTGGCGACGGGTCGGAGGAGGCGCTCTGGGTGACGCCGGGGCTGCTCTCCGAGGAGCAGTTGCGCGTTGTGTCTCGACGCGTGGAGCGCCGGCTTGAGCGCACCGCACCGGCCTCCGCTGTAGACCCGCTGCTCGATGCGCTGGATGCAGCGGCCGAGCAGCTCGCGGAGGGTCGGCTCACAGCCAGCCGTCCCGAGAATGAACGTTACGCGCTGGGCGATCTGCTGGGCGAGGGGACGAGCGGGCGTGTGGTGCGGGCCTACGACCGGGAGCTGGGGCGCTGGGTTGCGATGAAGTTGCTGCGTCAGTTCCCGAGCGATCCGCAGGAGGAGGCGCAGCTGCAGAGCGAGGCGCGGGCCACAGGCCGCCTCGACCACCCTGGCATTGTCGCCGTCTACGACCTCGGCCGGCTGCAGGACGGTCGGCTCTACTACACGATGCGCGAGGTGCCGCGTCGGACGCTGCGCGACCTGTTGGAGGGTCTGGCGCGGAACGACGCGGCAACCGTGCAGCGGGTTGGTCCGCTCGCGCTGATGAATCTGTTCTTGCAGCTCTGCAGTGCGATGGAGTTTGCCCATGCGCGCGGTGTGGTGCATCTCGACCTCAAGCCGGAGAACATCATGATCGGCGACTTCGGCGAGGTGCAGGTCATGGACTGGGGCGAGTCGCACTGGGCGGAGCAGACAGGCTCCGAGGAGCGCCGTCGCGGCGGGCCGGCTGCGCAGTCGGTCGGGACGCCCTCCTACATGTCACCTGAGCAGGCGCGTGGGCAGCATTCGAAGTTCGGTCCGCTGTGCGATGTCTACGCGCTGGGCGTGATTCTTTACGAGATGCTGACTTTCCGTCAGCCTTCGTTGCGCGATAACGCGATGCTCACAATGATGGCGGTTATCACGGAGCCCATTGTGGCGCCGAGTGTGGTTGCGCCCGACCGTTGGATTCCTGAGACGCTGGATGTGATTGTCATGAGAGCACTCGAAAAGGATGCCGAGGCGCGCTGGCCCTCGGTGCAGGCCTTCGCGGCGGCGTTGAAGCGTCATCTTGAGCAGCGGAATGCGACCGGTCTTCAGATGAGTCTGTCGTGAAGTGGCAGCATATGTTGGAGATCTCGCCCGAGGTTGCGGGGGAGCGGATCGATCGTGCACTGGCGCGGCTGAGCCAGGGTTCGGAGGAGCCGCTTTCACGCGGCGAGAGTCGGCGCTGGATCGACGCAGGTCGGGTCTATCTCAACGGTCGCCGGGTGAAGCTGGCGGGCCGGATTGTTTTTGCGGGCGACTCGCTGACGACCGCGGAGGCCGAGGCGGCCGCTGCGCCGGTGGCATCTGGCGGCATGGACTGGGCCGAGGCTGTGCTGTTTGAGGATGATGACCTGATTGTGGTCAACAAGCCGTCGGGGATTCCCTCGCAGCCCACGCGCGACCCGCTGCGCGACAACGCGGTGGAGTCGGTCTCTCGCTTCCTGTCGGCGCGTGAAGGACGGCAGCTCTCGGTGAAGCTGGCCCACCGGCTCGACCGCGACACGAGCGGCGTGCTGGTGATGGCGAAGACAGACCGCGCGATCACGCAGATGGGCGAGGCCTTCGCGGCCCGCGCGACACAGAAGACCTATGTTGCGATTGCGCGTGATCGGCTCAACACGGCCGAGGCTGCCTGGACGGTCGATGACCATCTTGCGGCGCAGCGGCTTGAGGGCGGCATGACGATCATGCGGTCGGTGCACCGTGGCGGGGACCGGGCGACGACGGCCTTCACGACGCTTTCACGGGGCGACGGCTATGTCTGGATTGAGGCGCAGCCCCACACGGGACGGATGCATCAGATTCGTGCCCATCTGGCCGGTTCGAAGCTGCCGATCCTTGGCGACCTGCTCTACGGAGGCCCGCGGACGGCGGGCGGCAACAGCGCCGCGCGGGTGATGCTGCATGCGCGGAAGTTGGTCTTTCCCCATCCGATCACGCGGGCGGAGATGACCATCGAGGCGCCCATCCCGGCCGACATGCTGCTCTTCGCGGTAGGCGACGCGGCCGGTTAGCAGCGGATCTCGCGCAGGCGGATGAGGGGGCCCTCGGTGGGGGTTCCTTCGCGCAGGTCGACGACCAGCTCGGCGAACCAGATGAGGTCGCTCTGCGGGTCGAGCAGGTTGTGTCGCACCTCCCAGACCTTGGGTGCCACGAGCTTGAGCGTGGTGTGCTCGGGCATGCGCGAGGCATGGTCGGAGCGGAGCCAGTCATACTCTTCGAAGAAGGGGGCGATGGCCTGCTCGAGCCGGGCGGGGCTCCAGGGGTCGTGGATCTCTGTGAAGAGGCAGGCGATGGCCTCCTCGTAGTCGCGTGCGGCGAGCGCCTTGACGAGGCTTGCCAGCTCGGCGCGGATGCGGGCTGCAAAGGCGCGCGGGTCGCGCGAGATGTCGCGCGGTGGTGGGGCGTCGGCGTTGGCGTCGGTCTCGGGCCCGTCGGCGACCATCTCCTCCCACTCGCGGACGAGGCTGGAGTCGACCCGCTCGATCATGGCGCGGAAGTAGCCGATGACCTCTACGAGTTCGTCGTTGAGGAAGGCGATGGGGACGCTGCGAACGAGCATCTTGTAGGAGCTGCTCAGGTAGCGGAGGAGCAGCCCCTCTGCGGTCTCGATGCCGTAGAGCCGGACATACTCGGCGAAGGAGAAGTAGCCCTCCCACATCTCGCGCATGATGGACTTGGGGTGCACGTTCTCGCGGCCGACCCAGGGGTTCTGCTCGGCGAAGGCGTTGAAGAGGGTATAGATCTCTTCGGCGAGCGGCTTGGGGAAGGTGACCTTCTCGGTTGCCTCGCGGATCTCCTCATACTCGGCGCCCTCGCCCTTCATCTGTGCGACGAGTGCGCGGCGGGCCTTGTGGGCCTGCGCGTTGAGGATGGAGAAGGGGTTGTCTTGGAGTGATTCGATGAGGCTGAGGACCGACATCGCATACTCTTCGGAGGGCAGGCCGAGCCGCTCGAAGCGCTCGAGGGCGTCGAGCAGGAAGAGGCTGAGCGCCTGGTGCATGGAGAAGTCGCTCTGGAGCCCGCGGACCAGCTCGACGGTTGGGAGCATGGTGCGTTCGTCGCGGGTTCGCTGCACGATGCCGGCGGCCTCGAGCGACTGGAAGAGGCTCTTGAGGTGGCGCCGGAGCCGCTTCTTTCCGCCCTCGTTCTCATGGCAGACGGCGATGAGTCGGACGAGCTCGCGGTAGCCGTTGGCGTTGCGGCGCTGGAGCACATTCATGAGTGCGCCATGGTCGAGCTTGAAGCGGCTGCGCATGGCCTCCGGGCGGCCGTTCACGAGGCGGAGGAAGATCTTCTCGTCCCAGGGGACGTAGCCCTTCTCCGGCGGCTGGGCCTTGTGGATCTTGATCTTCTTTCCGCTGCCGTAGGCCTTGGCCTCCCGTTTGCGGTTCTCGACCACATGCTCGGGCGCCTGGCAGACGACCCAGCCGCGGTCGTCGAAGCCTTTGCGGCCCGCCCGCCCGGCGATCTGTTTGAAGTCGCGGACAGAGAGGAGGGCGACCTGCTCGCCGTCGAACTTGCAGAGCTTGGAGAAGACGACGGAGCGGATGGGGACGTTGATGCCGACGCCGAGCGTGTCGGTGCCGGAGATGACCTGGAGGAGTCCGGCCTGTGCGAGGCGCTCGACGAGGAGGCGGTACTTGGGGAGCAGGCCGGCGTGGTGGACGCCGATGCCGGCGGAGACGAAGCGTCGGAGCGAGGGGCCGAAGGGGCTGTCGAAGCGGAAGCCGGAGAGCTCTTTGCGGATGCCGTCGCGGGCATCCTTGTTTGCGATGTTGGCGCTGGTGAGGTCCTGGCCCAGCTCTGTCGCTTCACGCTGGGTGAAGCTGACGACGTAGATGGGGGCGCGACCGCGGCCGAGGAGGTCTGCGATGGTCTCGTGGAGGAAGGACTCTTTGTAGGAGAACTCGAGCGGGACGGGGCGCTGCTCCGACTGGACGAGCGCGACAGTGCGGCCGGAGCGGGTCTGCAGGTCCTGCTGGATGGAGGAGACATCGCCGAGCGTGGCCGACATGAGGAGGAAGCGGCAGCGGGGCAGGGCGAGGAGCGGGATCTGCCAGGCCGAGCCGCGGTCGCGGTCGGAGTAGTAGTGGAACTCGTCCATGATGACGTCGTGGACGCGGGCCTCGTCGCCGAAGCGGAGTGCCATCTGGGAGAGCACCTCTGCGGTGCAGCAGAGGATGGGCGCGGAGGGGTTGATGGAGGCGTCGCCCGTCATCATGCCCACCTGCTGTGGTCCGAAGAGCTTGCAGAGGGCGAAGAACTTCTCGCTGACGAGCGCCTTGATGGGGGCGGTGTAGACCGAGGTGCGACCCTGGCTGAGGGCGAAGAAGTGGTGGGCGGTGGCGACGAGCGATTTCCCCGAGCCGGTGGGCGTGTTGAGGATGACCGAGTTGCCCTGCATGATCTCGAGGATGGCCTCTTCCTGCGCGGGGTAGAGCTCGGCGCCGGTCGAGAGGACAAACTGGAGGAAGTGGTCGAAGGCCTCTTCGGGCGAGAGGCGGTGGGCGGTCGGGTCGACGGCGAGCGGAGCGGTGTTGAGGATTTCGGACATGGGCCCCGGGGTGTTTGCGTGGGGGCGGGCTTACCATGTGGTGCGGCACGGGCAAGCGGCGCTGCCTTTCTCGCTCCTCGGGGAAGGCTGTGCTAGGGGCGCACTCCCGCGCCGTTCGCGCGTGGCGGGTGTGCGCAGAACGAGGGTCGATGAGTGAGCTTAGGGTCGTCTTCCTGGGAACGAGCGCAGGTCGTCCGACACCGCGTCGGAGTGTCTCTGCGGTCTACCTGCAGTTCGGGGCCGACTCGGTGCTCTTCGACTGCGGCGAGGGGACGCAGCTTCAGGTGCTCAAGGCCGGGGTCCGGATCAGCAACCTCAAGGCCATCTGCATCACCCATTTCCACGGCGACCACATCAACGGCCTGCCCGGCTTCCTCGGGACGGTGGGGCTCAACGGCCACCGCGACCGCATGGTGCTGGCCGCTCCGCGGGGCATGGACCGCTACCTTGCGGTGCTGCGCGAGCTCTCCATCCTGAATCCCTCCTTTGAACTCGACCTGGTGCAGAACAGCGCGGGCATGGTCTACGCGACCGAGGACTACACCATCGAGACGACCAAGCTGGACCATCGGGTTCCGGCCTACGGTTTCATCTTTCGCGAGCGTGATCTGGTAGGCCGGTTCGACCTGCAGAAGGCGATGGAGATGGGCATCGAGCCCGGTCCTGTCTTCGGTCGGCTTCAGCGTGGCGAGACCATCACGCTCGAGGATGGGCGGCAGGTGCGCCCGGAGGATGTGCTCGGTCCGACGCGCAAGGGCCGCTCGGTGGCCTACATCACCGACACCCGCCCAAGCGCGACGGTGGTGGAGGCGGTGGCGGGCGTAGACATCCTCATCCACGAGGCGACCTACCTCTCCGGGCTGCGCGACCAGGCGATGGCGCGCAAACACTCCACCGTTTCGGAGGCCGCCATGGTGGCGCGCGAGGCGGGCGTGAAGCAGCTCATCCTGACCCACATCTCGCCCAAGCACACCTCGGGGCGGGATATTCTTCGCGAGGCCAAGGCCATCTTCCCCGAGAGCTATCTCGCGGAGGATTTCTCTGAATTCGTGCTGCCGGTACCCGAGTAGCGCGCCGTCACGCGAGGCGTTAGGATTGCGCCAGATTACAGTCGGGGGTAGCCGCAGCGCACCCCACTCTTTTGGAGGAGTTGCCATGATGAAGTCGATGCTGAAGGTTGCCGGTCTCTCTCTTTCGTTTGCCCTCGTCGCCTGCGGAGGCATCTCGTCCGAGAAGCCGGCCGACGCTCCGAAGGTGCTTGCTGCCAAGGCCGCGAAGCCTGCGCTGGTGCGGTTCGTGAACGCGGCAGAGGGCGTTGCGTCGGCCCAGTTCACCGTTGGCGACAAGGCGGTTGAGGCGAGCCTGGTTCCGGGCGCCTTCATGACCAGCCGCGCGGAGGTGCCGTCGGGCGACCAGACGCTGAAGGTGCTGGGCGGCGGTACGGCTGCGATCTTCGAGAGCAAGCTCAACCTCACGGCAGAGGGCAGCTACACGGTGGTGCTCCTTGGCAACGCGTCGAGTCCCGGCCTGTCGGGTCGTCTCGATGCCATCGTGCTCGAGGATGGTCCGCAGACAATCGCGTCCGGCAAGAGCCTCGTCCGGTTTGTCCACGCGGTTCCGGGCGGCCCGGCTGTCTCCTTCTCGAGTGCCAAGGGTCAGACCTACGTGAGCGACGTGACCTACGAGCGCACGACGCCTTGGGTCGCCGGCCCCGGCGAGAGCGAGAATGTGCGCATCGTCATCGACCAGACCGAGGCCTACACGGCGTCGGTTCCCTTCTCGGAGGGCCGTCTCTACACGGTCATCGCCCGTGCGAAGGGTGAGAGCTTTGCCTATGTTGTCATCAACGATCGTCCGTAAGCGGATGGCTGCGTGAGGCCTGCCCGCGACCAGGCGACCGGCTGGGTGGCGGTGGCAGAGCGGCTTCAGCCGCTCTTCTTTGCGGCCTTCTTCGTGGGGCTGCTGCTCTGGCCCTTTGCGGGTCACCGGGTGGCGCTCATCACAGCAGGCAGCGCGGTGGTCTGCGCGGGGCTGGTCCCCTTTGTGACGGGCCGCTACCGCACGCGGCTGGCGCGGCTCGATGGTATGGGGGCCCGCTTCCGCGGCCTCTACTCCATCGTCATCGGGCTCATCTTCATCGCGCTCGGTTGGTTTGGTCATGTCTGAGCTTCAGCCAGCATGGTTAGAGCAGGGGGCGAACGGCCTGCTCTCGGGCTTCTCGGAGCTGGCCAGCGAGCCGATGCCTGAGGATGCGACCTCGGACCTGCTGGCGCGGGGCTGGCGGCTCTACCAGCGCAGGCGGGGCCACCGGACCAGCTCTGACGACCAGCTCGCCGCCTGGATGGCGGTGCGGGCCGTCGGCAGTGCCTCGGTGGAGCGCTACCTCGACATCGGCTGCGGCATCGGCTCGGTGCTGCTGCTCACCGGTGCCACGCTGC
>JBIIFW010000442.1:0-2502 GCA_044236985.1 Bradymonadia bacterium
GTATCGGCGCAGAGCATGCGGACCACTTCGCGCAGGAGCTGCTGGATGAGCACCGCCGACTCGTCGCGGTCGAAGGTGAGCTCGCCGATTCGGGGTGCCGGGTCGCCGTCGGCGTCGGAGACGCAGGCCATGACCAGCACGCCCTCCACAAAGGCGAAGGGCTGTGGCACTGTCACGCCGGCAGCAGCCAGCTTGTAGATGACCTCGGCCTCCGCCGCCTTCCAGCTCTCCTCGTCCCGCTCGCGTCCGTGGCGCGACCCCTTGCCCATGGCGCGCTGGTCGCGTGAGTTCCGGGTCTGACGCCCTTCGGTGTAGCTCGATCTGTTCTTGAAGGTCCGGTTGTTGGCCTCTTTGTACACCTTAGCGACGCGGAGCTCGCCCTGGCTCTCGATGAGGTAGACCTGCGCCTCTTTGCCGCTCATGAGCGGACGCACAACGGCATCGATGAGGCCCCGTTCGAGGAGGGGCAAGAGGCGTGGCGGAAGACGCATGGGCTCGGCAGGTGCGGGGGTGCCGCACCGGAACTCCGACGGCGTGGGCTGAAGCCTAGCCCATTGCGGTCGGTGCCGCCAATCGCGGCCGCTTGGCACCGCACCTTCGGTTCGGCTGGCACTGCTGTGCGTCTCGTGCAGCCCGAGCGCTACCATTGCTTCCCTCGCCCCTGTCGGGCGTGCTATGTAGCGCAGGCCACAAACACTGCGGCGCTCGCATCGTCGCCGAGGTTGAAGCATGGAAAAGATTACCGTGGACGCGGCGCTTGCCGACTGGATCCGTACTGCGCTCGCCGCCTGCGATATCTTCAGCGGTTTGAGCCCCGAACTGCTCTCCAACCTTCAGGCCCGCGCCGAGCTCTGGGCGCTTGAGCCGGGCGAGGTGCTCGCCACCGAGAACAGCCGAGCGGAACACTTCTACCTCGTGGTTGAAGGCCAACTCGATGTTGTTGTGGGTGGCGTCGCCGTCGCCCAGGTTGGCCCCGGCATGACCGCCGGCGAGATGGGCATCCTGCTCGACGAACCCCGCAGCGCCACGCTCCGCGCCCATGCCGCAACCAGCGTTGTCGCCTTCTCGGCCCGCGACACCACGAACCTCATCGAGAAGCTCCCCAGCTTTGGCGCCTCGATTGCCCGCGCGCTGGCCAAGCGGCTCAAGAACGCCAACCAGCGCATCCCCATGCCGCTTTATGAGGGCGACGCGTCGCGTCCCGATGCGGCTGCGCTCTCCATGCTCCCCTTCACCTTCGTCCGCCGTCACCGCGTCCTGCCGCTCAAGATGGAGGGTAACCGGCTGCTGCTCGGCTGTGTCGCCGACCTCACGCCGGAACTGCTCCAGAACGTGCAGTCGCACATCCCCAGCTTCGAACTGGTGCCGATGCGCATCACCGGCTCCGCGCTCGACGCAGCCCTCGCGGCCTCCTCTGCCGCTCTGCCCGTGGCCACGCTGCCAAGCGCGACGCCGAGCGCGACGCCGCATGTACCGTCGGGCCCGGTGCCGCCGCTTGTCCCGTTGCTCCGGCGCATGATTGCCGAGGGCGCATCGGACCTCCACCTCACGGCCAAGCAACCGCCTTGGTGGCGAACCAGCGGTGACCTCAAGATCATCCCAGAGACCGAGGTGCTCGGCCCCCGCACCGTCCTCGACATGCTCCTGCCCGTGATGGACGAGCGGGCCCGGACGACCTTTGAGGCGGAGAACGACGTGGACTTCGCCTACCCGGTCGAGGGGCTGGCCCGCTTCCGCGTGAACATGTTCAAGGACGATTCGGGCATCGGCGCCGTGCTCCGTCAGATTCCCTCCAAAATCCTCACCTTTGAGCAGCTCGGCCTGCCGCCCGCGATCGCCCGTATGTGCGACCAGCCGCGCGGCCTCGTCCTGGTCACCGGCCCCACGGGCTCCGGCAAGAGCACCACGCTCGCGGCCATGATCGACTACATCAACCGCCACCGGCAGGCCCACATCCTCACGATGGAGGACCCGGTCGAGTTTGTGCACCAGTCGCAGATGTCGCTGGTCAACCAGCGCGAAGTGGGCACCCACACCAAGAGTTTCGCCCGCGCCCTCAAGGCGGCTCTCCGCGAAGACCCCGACATCGTCCTCGTCGGCGAGCTCCGCGACCGCGAGACCGTCCACCTCGCCCTCGAGACGGCCAACACGGGTCACCTTGTCTTCGCCACGCTCCACACGAACACGGCGGCGAGCACCATCGACCGCATCGTCGACCTCTTCCCCGCCGAGATGCATGGTGCTGTCCGCTCGGGCCTCGCTGAGTCGCTGCGTGGTGTTATCTGTCAGACGCTCTGCAAGCGGATCGGCGGTGGTCGTATCGCCGCGCTTGAGGTGCTCGTCTCGACGCCCGCCATCAACCACCTCATCCGAGACGGCCGCACCTTCCAGATCGCCGGCACGATGCAGACGGGCAAGGCTGTGGGCATGCAGCTGCTCAACGAGGAGCTCGCCCAGCTCGTTCGGAACAAGAAGGTCGACGCCGAAGAGGCGCTGGTCCGC
>JBIIFW010000074.1:0-9454 GCA_044236985.1 Bradymonadia bacterium
ACCGCTGCTGGACCCCATCGCCTGCGCCTGCGTCGCCTGCCTCTCCAATGGCGACTGCGGCAGCGGTCAGAGCTGCTCCGATGGCACCTGTGTGGGCGGCGGCGGCGGCGCCTCCGACTGCACCAACGATACACAGTGCACCAACGCCGCCATCTCGCTCGGAGGCACCGGCGAAGGCGCGACCTGCGACCTCGATACCAACACCTGCTACACCCTCTCCTCCTGCAATACCGCCACCGGCGGCACCGATGTTTTCAACGCCGACTGCCCCAGCGGCACCACCTGCCAGCCCAACCCCCTCGTGGGCAGCAAATGTGCGGGCTGCACCTCCTCGTCGCAGTGCCGCACCGGCGAGACTTGCTACAATTGCGCGACGACTACAGTGTGCTCGGACGCCTCGGGGCTCGGACCACTCGGCGCCTTCTTCTGTACACCGCTGTAGCTCTGCCATGGCGCAATACCCCCGGCTCCCCATGCTCCGACGCCTCCCGCTCCTCTGCCTCGCCCTGCTCGCCGGCTGCTCCGACGACAAGGGCAGTGAAGCAGCACCAACCAACGACACCTCCGCCGACGGCTCGGCCGCAGACACCTCCACAGAGGGAAGCGGCAGCGACGAAGGTAGTGCTGCCGCGCCGCAACTCCCGCCACCCGGCCCGCTCGCCTTCGGAGCGCGAGGCAGCCTCACAGGCGCCGCAGGCCGCGGCTCCTTCGCCTTCGGCGCCGCCACCGCAGCCACACAGATCGAAGACCAGAACCCCGCCACCGACTGGTTCACATGGACAGCCCCCGAGGGCTCCGGCGGGCTCGGCAAGGGTACCTTCATCGGCGACGCGGTGCGCGGCTACAGCAAGGCCAACGAAGACATCGCCCTGCTCCAGCAGATGAACCTCGACGACTACCGCTTCAGCATGGAGTGGGCCCGCATCGAGCCAACCCGCGACACCATCTCCGAAGAGGCGCTCGTCCACTACGACCAGCTCCTCGATGGCCTGCTCGCCGCCAACATCCGGCCCAACGTCACCATCCATCACTTCTCAGGCCCGGTCTGGGCCCACGACCCCCGCGATGCCGGCTGCGCCAACGGCCCCTCCGATACCAACCTCTGCGGCTGGTCCAGCCCCGATGCCTCTGAACTCATCGCAGAGCTCGCTGAGCATGCCGGACTCCTCGCGCGCCGATACGGCGGCAAGGTCGACAACTGGGCCACGATCAACGAGCCCTTCAACTACATCCTCGCCGGCTACGGCTTCGGCGTCTTCCCGCCCGGCCAGTCCTTCCTGCTCTCCGATTGGGATCGGCTCGTCGCTACCTACCGCAACTTTGCGGAGGCCCACGTCGCCATCTACAATGCCATCAAGGCCAACGACACCATCGACGCAGACGGCGACGGCATCGCCTCCTCCGTCGGCCTCACCCTCTCGGTCATCGCCTGGCAGCCCTCTCGCAACAACAAGCCGAGCACCGACCCGGCCGACATCGCCGCCGCCGCCCGCATGGACTACGCCTACAACGTCTTCTTCGCCAAGGCGGTCTACGAGGGCGGCTTCGACAGCGACCTCGACGGCACCTTCGACGAACAGCGCCCCGACTGGCAGGGCAAGCTCGATTGGCTCGGACTGCAGTACTACTTCCAAGGTGGTGTCACCGCGCGCAGCCAGGCCATCCGCCAGCTTGGCCTCACCCCCTGCTACCCGCCCATCGACTTCGGCTCCTGCATCCGCCCCGAAGACAATACCCACTGGGTGCCCGAGATGCGCTACGCCTTCTGGGAGCCGGGCCTCTACGACCTCCTCGTCGCTGCCTCCCGGCGCTGGCCCGACCTCCCGCTCCTTGTCTCGGAGTCGGGCCTCGCAACGCACGAAGGCCAGCGTCGTGCCGAGCATGTGACCCGCTCGCTCGAGCAGATCCACCGCGCCATCACAAGCGGCGCTGATGTCCGCGGCTACTACCACTGGAGCCTGACCGATAACTTCGAGTGGGCCGAGGGCTTCGGCCCCCGCTTCGGCCTCTACACCGTGGACTACACCACCTACGCCCGCACCGCGACCGCCGGTGCCACCACGCTCGGCGAAATCGCAGCGGCCCGCACCATCACAGAAGCGCAGCGCGCCTTGCTGGGCGGCCTCGGACCCATGACCGTCGAGCCGCCGCTGCCCTGACAGTAGCCGCCCCAAAACGCAGCGAGCCCCGGCACTCGCCGAGGCCCGAACTGCAACGCCGATGCGGCGGAGACTAGCCCTCTTCCTTCAGCACGAGCCCTTCGACCGCCTCGCCCTTCGGCGCAGCAGCAAGAACCTCGGCGCTCGCCTTGTCGGCATACTTCTCGAAGTTCTTCCGGAAGAGCGCGCCAACCTTGTTGGCCTGACGGTCGTAGGCCGCCTTGTCGCTCCAGGTGTTCCGCGGGATGAGGATCTCCGAGGGCACGCCCTTGCAAAGCGTGGGGACCTCGAGGCCGAAGACCGGGTCGGTCTCCGTCGGCGCATTGGCCAGCGAACCGTCGTGGATCGCATCGATGATGGCCCGCGTGTACTTGAGCTTCATGCGCGCGCCCACGCCATGGCCACCGCCCGACCAGCCGGTGTTGACCAGCCAGGTGGGCGCGTTGTGATGCCGGAGCTTCTCGGCGAGCATCTCAGCATACTTGGTCGGGTGCCAGACCAGGAACGGCGCTCCGAAGCAGGCCGAGAAGGTCGCCTCGGGGTCGGTAACGCCCTCCTCCGTGCCGGCCACCTTCGCGGTGTAGCCGCTGATGAAGTGGTACATCGCCTGCGCGGGGTTGAGGCGCGCAACGGGCGGGAGCACGCCAAAGGCGTCGCAGGTCAGGAAGACCACGTTGGTCGGATGCGGGCCCACGCAGGGGAGCTTCGCATTCTCGATGAACTCGATGGGGTAGGCGCCGCGCGTGTTGTCGGTGATGCGCGTGTCGGCAAAGTCCACCACCCGGGTCTGCGGGTTGTAGATGACATTCTCAAGCACAGAGCCGAACTTGAGCGCGCTCCAGATCTCCGGCTCCTGCTCCGCCGAGAGGTTGATCATCTTGGCGTAGCAGCCGCCCTCGATGTTGAAGATGCCGTCATCCGACCAGCAGTGCTCGTCGTCGCCGATGAGCAGACGACCAGGGTCGGCCGACAGCGTCGTCTTGCCCGTGCCCGAGAGGCCAAAGAAGAGCGATGTCGTCCCCTCCTTGCTCTCGTTGGCCGAGCAGTGCATCGACAACACACCCTGCTTGGGCATGAGATAGTTCATGATGGTGAAGACGCCCTTCTTCATCTCGCCCGCATACTCGGTGCCGAGGATGACCATCTCCTTGCGCTCGAAGGAGAGCGCGATGCTGGTCTTGGAGGTCATGCCAGCGGTCTGCGCGTTGGCCGAGAAGCCGCCCGCGTTGATGATGGTGTAGTCGGGCGTGCCGAAGTCGGCGAGCTCAGCCTCTGTCGGGCGGATGAGCATGTCCCACATAAAGAGCGCGTGGTAGGCGCGGGCGCAGATGATCCGCACCTTGATGCGGTACTTCGGATCCCAGCCCGCAAAGCCGTCCACCACATAGAGGTGCGACCGGGTGTTGAGGTAGTCGACTGCCCGCTCACGGTTGATGACAAAGGTGCTGTCGGGCAGCTTCACATTGACGCTGCCCCACCAGATGTCGTTGACGGAGGCAGCGTTCTCCACGACCCGCTTGTCCTTGGGGCTGCGGCCGGTCTTCTTGCCGGAGAGCGCCACAAGCGCGCCCGTCGAGGCAATGGCCGTGTCGGGCTCGTAGCGGAGCGCCTCTTCGTAGAGACGCGCGGGGGCAGCATTCCTCAGGATGCGCGAAACCGTGATGCCGCTCGCGCCGAGGTTAAAACTATCCATCTGACACCTATCTGAAGGGCTATAGGACCCGCCAGACCGACCCATGCAACGCTTCGCGGGCCATCCAACCAGGTCGGAGTCGACTACAACATCTCGCTTCGGTCGTCCATTGCCACCGCCATGCTCTGGCAGCGCACAGTAGCGTTACTCGTAGGTAGGCGTTGGACGGCCCGCATAGAAGGCGCGCATGTTTGCCGCCGCCGCACTGCCGAACAGTGGCTCACCGCCGTGCACCTCAAGCGTCGTTCCCGTCACGAAGCCGGCTGCCGGCGAGAGCAGGAAGGCAACCGCTGCCGCCACCTCGCGCGGCCGCCCCAGCCGGCCCGCAGGGATGCTCGGGATGCTATCCTCAAAGGTCTTTCGGAACTCGGGCGCGTAGGAGTCGATGCCGCTGCTCAAGATGACGCCCGGCGCAACCGCGTTCACCCGCACCCCCGACTGCGCCCACTCGAAGGCCAGCGTCTTGGTCAGGTTCTCCACACCCGCGCGGGCCGCACTCGTGTGGGCCATCATCGGAAAGCCGTTCGCCACCTGCGCCACGATGTTCACAATCGCACCGCGACCGGCCGCCAGCATCGCCCGCTCCGCGACGGCCTGGCTCATCAGAAAGGTGCCCGTCAGGTTGGTCTCGATGACCGCGTCCCACCCCTTCTTGCGGATCATCACGGCCGGCGACGGGAACTGACCTCCCGCATTGTTCACCAGCCCATCTACGCGCCCGAACCGCGCCAACACCGACTCGACGCAGGCCACTACCGACTCGGGATCGCGGATGTTGCAGACCTGGGTAACCACCTCGCCCGGCCCCGACAGCGCTGCCAGCGACGAAGCGCCGGCCGCCAGCTTCTCAGCGGTCCGGCTCGCGATCACGACATGGGCGCCCAGCTGCCGAAGCTCTCCTGCGATCGCCAGCCCGATGCCGGTGCCGCCACCGGTCACCAGCACCACCTGCCCGTCGAAGAGGCCGTTGCGAAAGATGGATGGGTCTCGAAACATGTCGCCCTCGTCTTACGGTCTGCGCCGCTCGTCCCGCTCCGGCGGCCGGAACTGCGCTCGGATCTCGCGGTCGCGCTTGTCCAGGATCTCACGGAGAAAGAGGTCCTGCTCGATCCGCCAGCAGCGGTGAATCCGACGGTCGCGGAAGTCGGGCGGGATGGAGTCCGGCGTCATCTCCTGGCGGCCGATAAGCGGCTCCAGCGCCGCATCGAGCTCAAACTTCCGGAAGTTGGTCGAAAAATAGATGCGACCACCCGGCGCAACCACCCGCGCCACCGCCGCGAGCAGCGCCACATGGTCCCGCTGCACCACGAAGTCGGCCTCGGTCCGCTTGCTGTTGGAGAAGGTCGGCGGGTCGCAGACCACCAGGTCGAACCGCTCGCCCCGCTCCAGCGCTCCGTCGAGCCAGCTCAGCGCATCGGCATGCACAAACCGGTGGTTGGTTCCGAGCAGTCCGTTCCGCTCAAAATTGTCGTAGGCCCGCGCGAGGTAGTTCCGCGAAAGATCCACGCTGGTCGTCGAGGCTGCGCCACCACCCGCTGCATGCACCGAGAAGGCGCCCGTGTAGCAGAAGAGGTTGAGCACCCGCTGCCGGCTCGCGCTCCGCTGAACCTCCATCCGGGTCGTGCGATGGTCCAGGAAGAGCCCCGTGTCGAGGTAGTCAGATAGGTTGAGCCCGAACCGGAGTCCGCCCTCCACCACCTCGCTCCCGTGGCTCTCCGTCGCCACCCGCTCATACTGCGCCAGCCCCTTCTGCCGTCGCCGCCGCTTGGCGTAGGCCGCCTCGGGATCCAGCCCCAGCGCCCGCGCGGCCGCCTCTGACCAGCACTCCAGGCGGGCGTCCGACTCCTCATCCGAGAGCCGGTCCTCAAAGGCGAAGCTCCCAAGGTGGAGCTCCTGCCCAAAGACCTCCACCACAAGCGGCAGCTCCGGGATGTCGCGATCGTAGACCCGGTAGGCGTGGATGTGCTCCCGCTTCCGCCACGGCCGCAGCTTTCGCTCATTCTTCGCAATGCGATTGGCCAACATCGCTGCCGTTCTCAACCAATCCATCGCGCTACCTGCTGCTTACCGTGACACTTGACGCGACCCGTTCGCACAACCAACTTGCCGGCGCAACTTCAAACCCGAAACGGCTCCCCCATGGCGACCACAAGCAGCTGCTCCACCGAAGGCATCACCGTCTCGGTTACCTCCACCTTCTCCCGCGAGCGGTCGCAGCCACAGGCCAACCGCTTCTTCTTCCTCTACCAGATCCGCATCCTCAACGAGGGGAGCGTCCCGGCGCAGCTGATGCACCGCCACTGGATCATCACAGACGCCAACGGCGACCGCCAAGAGGTTCGCGGGCCCGGCGTCATCGGCGAGACCCCGCGCCTGCTGCCAGGCCAGCTCTTTGAGTATGTCAGCGGCTGTGCGCTCTCCACCTCCTTTGGCGCCATGGAGGGCACCTACGAGATGGTGCGAGACGATGGGAGCTCCTTTCAGGCCCGCATCGCCCCCTTCAGCCTCGCTCTGCCACACGCCATCAACTAGCCGAAGGCCGCGGCCAGAAGCCGCTGGTTCTCCGTCTTATGCGCGCCCATCGAGCCGGTCGCAGGGCTCGCGCTCTCAGCGCGCGAGATGCAGCCGAGCTTGAAGCCATCGCCGAACAGCCCATGGAAGCGGGCCTTGATGAAGTACCAGGCGCCCATGTTCCAAGGCTCATCCTGCACCCAGCAGACCTCGGTGTTGGCACCGTACTGTGACAACACGCCTGCAAGGACCGACCCGTCCAGCGGGTAGAGCTGCTCGATGCGCACGATGTGCACATCGTAGGCGCCTCGGCGCTCCCGCTCCTCCGCCAAATCGTAGTAGAGGCGGCCCGAGACGAGCAGCAGCTTGCGCGCCTGCGCCGGCGCCACGGTCCCCGCGTCTCCGACGACCTTCTGGAAGCTCCCCGACGCAAGATCGCGGAGCGTGCTCACAGCCGACTTGTGACGGAGCAGGCTCTTGGGCGCCATCACCACCAGCGGCTTCTTCCAGCGACGGAGCACCTGGCGGCGCAGCAGGTGGAAGAACTGGGCCGGCGTGGTGCAGTCGCAGACCTGGATGTTGTCCTCAGCGCAGAGCGAGAGGAAGCGACCCAGTCGGGCATAGGAGTGCTCCGGACCCTGACCCTCGAAGCCGTGCGGAAGCAGCAGGACCATGCCGTTGAGCAGCTCCCACTTGTCTTCCCCCGACGAGATGAACTGGTCCACAATCACCTGCGCACCGTTCACGAAGTCGCCGAACTGCGCCTCCCAGATGACCAGCGCGGACGACTGCTCCATCGCGTAGCCATACTCGAAGCCCATCACAGCAGCCTCGCTCAGCGGGCTGTCCCAGGCATCGAAGCGGCCGCCGTAGCTCGTCAGCCGCTCGTAGGGGCTCCAACGCTTCCCGGTCTGCGTGTCGGTGAAGTAGGCGTGCCGGTGAGTGAAGGTACCGCGCCGGGCATCCTGACCCGAGAGCCGGACCCGACGCCCTTCGGCCACCAGCGTGCCGTAGGCGAGCGACTCCACCGTGCCCCAGTCGAGCGCCTCGTCGGGCTCCATCGCCTTGGTGCGGCCCTGCAGCAGCCGCTCCGCCTTGGGATGGAGCGTGACGCCATCGGGCGTGCGGGAGAGCTCGTTGGCTACCCAGGTAAGCCGGTCGAGCGGCACCGCAGTGGTCACCGCGTCGGCCTGCCGCTCAGGACCGCCGAGCAGGTCGCTCTCGGCGTGGTGTGCCGCTGCGGCGGGACGGCGCGAAGCCTCCAGCTCCTGCAGCAGCGCATCGCGACGGGCGCTGACAATGGCCGCGTCCGAGGCTGCGTCGATCTGCCCCGAGGCAAGCAACTCCGCCGCATACTTGTCTCGGATGGAGGGGCGGGCATCGATGTTCTGATACATCACCGGCTGCGTAAAACGGGGCTCATCGGCCTCGTTGTGGCCATGCCGGCGCCAGCCGATCAGGTCGATGCAGATGTCCTGCTGGAACTTCTGACGGTAGGCCACGGCGAGGCGGCCGGCACGCCAGACCGCGTCGAGGTCTTCGGCGTTCACATGCAACACGGGCGCACCAAGGAACTTCATCGCGTCGGTGCTGTAACGGGTCGATCGCGAGTCGCTCGGCGCGGTGGTGAAGCCGACCTGGTTGTTGAGCACCAGGCGGATGGTGCCGGAGGTCTTGTAGCCTTCGAGCCCTGCAAGGTTGAGCGTCTCAATGACGATGCCCTGGCCGATGAAGGCGGCGTCGCCATGGATGCTGATCGGCAGCGCGGTCAGGCCGGCGCCTGCGCCGCGGCCATCGGTGATCGCACGGGCGCGGCCCGCGACAACCGGCGCGACGAACTCGAGGTGGCTCGGGTTGAAGCAGAGGCTGAGCGCCACCTTGTTGCCCTTGGGCGAGGTGACGGCGTTGGTGTAGCCTAGGTGATACTTCACATCGCCGCGGCCGAGGTAGTGCTCCGAGTCCTGGTCGGCGAAGGCGCGGAAGAGCGACGAGGCGCTCTTGCCCATGATGTTGATGAGTACATTGAGGCGGCCGCGGTGGGCCATGCCCATGACCACATCCTGCACGCCTGCGTCGCCCGCCTCGTTGATGATGAGGTTCAGCAGCGGCACGGCAGCGTCGAGCCCCTCAAGCGAGAACCGCTTGGTGCCGACGAACTGCTTGTGCAGAAAGTTCTCCATCTCCGAGGCTGCCGTCAGCCGCTCCAGCATCCAGTGCCGGTCGCGCTGCGAAGGATGACCGAGGCCACCCTCCACCTGCTCCGTGAGCCAGGCGAGCGCCTCCGGCTGCTCGACCTGCATGAACTCATAACCGATGCCCGCGCCGTAGGTGTCGCGCAGAAACTGAAGCACCTTACGCGGCGTCGAACTGCTCTGACCAGCGATCTCCGTCGCCACCTCACGGTCCATCTCTGACTCTGTCAGGCCGAATGCGCCCGGCAGCAGCTCCGACGGAGGCGCAGCTGCGGCCGTCAGCGGGTCGGTCGAGGCAGCACGGTGGCCGCGCGAACGCCAGGCCTCCACCATCCGAGAGACGCGCCACGCCAATCCAGCATCACCCGACCCACCGATCAGCGCCGTCTGCTGCGTCACGCGGGGCAGCGCGGGAGGCCCAGCCGGCGGCGGCAAGGAGACGCTCCCCGAGGGCAGCGCCGCACGGGCACCACTCCGGTGTGCCATCACGGCCACCTGAAGCGCCTTGAGGTCGGCGTTGCTCAGCTCCTTGAAGAAGGCCAGCCAGGCGGGCTCGAGGCTCGCGGGGTTGCTCAGGTAGCGAGAAAAGAGCTGCTCGGCCTGACGGTCGGTCTCAGCGTCAACGCCATATCGTTGCGACATTTCAAACCATCGCGAAGGGTCACGGAAGCGCACCCGATCGGGCACAGCGCACGGGCGCCCAAGGCTAGTGCCTGCAAGAACATCGTCAAGGTTCTAGAGCGCACGCATCACGCGGCCCGTCGCTTCCTCTTTGACCTACCCGCCTGCGCCACTAGGCTGACCCTTTCGAGCGCATCCCAATCGGACCCGTCATGACCGCCACCGCGCCCCATATGCCACCCGCCCGTGCCGTGGACGAAGGAAGCCTTCCGCTCATC
>JBIIFW010000138.1:0-6776 GCA_044236985.1 Bradymonadia bacterium
CATCTCCACAAGGCGGCCCCGGAGGTGCTCCGTCGTTCCCTTGAAGGCCGATGCGCCCACGCGCAGGTCAAGACCCGTCGCGCTCTGCATGCCGGCCGCCCTCAGCGCCAATCCGAGCGCCGTCGTGAAGGTCGGAAGCTGTTCGGCAAGGTCGGGCATCGCCACAACTTCCGGGCGCGTGGCCGGCAGCAGCTCCGTCTCCAGGCCAAGCGCCGACCCGAGATACTCCGGCAGCCCGCGAAGCTGTGAACCACCGCCTGTCAGGTAGAGCCGCGTTACCGGGCGGCCCCACTGGGTCGCATGCGCGTGGAGCGACCGACGCAGGTCGCGGACGAGCGGCTTCACCCCCTCTTCGCAGGCTGAGAAGACGAGCTCCTCATCCTCGGTCCAAGCCTCGCCTTCGGCCGGCATCAGCAGGCTCCCGTCGCGGTGCTTGCCCAAGCGGGCCGTCTCTTCGTCCAGGTCCGGGAAGGCACGCATGACCGCGGCCGTCACCAGCGCGCCGCCGCCCGAAACCGTATGCACAAACTCCACCTTCTGGTCGGCGATAACCACCAGCGACGCACGCTGCGCCCCGATGTCCAGCACCGCCACAGGCTCCGGCGTCGGCCCCAGAAGCCAGGCCGCCGCAGAAGCCACAGGGAAGGGTGAAAGCTCCAGCACGCGAGGGTCGATGCCCCACGCGGCGAGCCTCTCAAGCCGGTCTGCCACCGCCTCCGGCTTCGCTGCAGCCACAAACACCTGATGCTCGCCCGACGGCAGACGGTTGCCCACCGTGAAGGCAAGCTGCAGCGACTCCACCTCCTCCGGGATGCGGCCATCGAGCTGCGGTACGAGCACCGCGCCGATCTCCTTGGCTCCGCTGAAGGGCAGTGCGAGCGGCGTCAGATAGATGCCCTCCGAAGTCGCAGCGACGCCGAAGCCTTCGGCCTCCAGCATCCCCTGCGCACGCAAGCGCTCCAGCGCCTCCGAAACTGCCAGTATCCGCGACGCGGTTGCGTCGGGGGTTGGGGCAGTCTCCTCGCTCGTGTCCTGCGACGCGAGCGGCGCAGCGAGCGAAATCTCCGTTTCGCACATCTCCACAACCGAGAGGCTGCGGAAGCCTGCATCCAGCACCACGACGCGGAGGCTCGTCGTGCCGATGTCGAGTCCAATGATTCGGCTGCCCACTAGTTTTCACTCCAAAAGAGGAATCTTCCGTCACGGTTGAAATCAACCACCGTGCGCAGCTCCCGCGTTGCCTGACCATAGCGGCCCTTGGCCGTAACCGTATAGATCTTCGGGGTATCGGTGCGCACCAAAGAACGCATCGCGGCCGTGTCGTAGGTGATCGTCTGCAGCTGAGGCGCCGTCGCCTGCTGCTGCAGCAGCAGCGCGAAGTAGGCTGGTGTCCAGCCAAGGCTCGCTGCGGCCGCCGCCATCTCGGGCCGCGGACGAGAGTACTGGGCCCAGAAGGCACCCGACGTGGGGTTCCGCGCCAGCGTCTCGTTCACAAAACTCACCACTGAATCCGCCGACCCAAACGCCATCATCCGGGACAGGTCCCGCGTGATGTCCTCGCCGCCCGGTGCCTGCTGCCCCGACAGCATCAGCATCAGCACCTGCATTGGATTCTCGAAGAACCGGACCCGCCCGTCGAGCGCCAGCGTCTGGTAGAGCACCGTCGACGCAATGTTCATGTCGGTCACGCAGGGATTGTATCCCGGAGGGGCTCCCTGGATGTGGTTGCACAGCCAGCTGAACCAGTCGATGTCGGTCGCCATGTTCGCGTAGAGGAAGGCCTGCGTGTCGTAGATGGTGAGGTGGTCTCGCACGCTCTCAAACAGCTCCGGCGTCATCCCGGGAACCTGCAGCAGCCCCTCCAGCGACAGCAGCGGCTCGTTCAGCGGCTCCCAATCCAGGTCGGCATAACGCGAACTCTCGTTCCCCGCACCGCCGCGGCTCGCGACGCAGTTCTCGTCCAGGATCGTCATGTCGGAGTCCGGATCGACATGGTCGATGATGGCCGCCACCAGCTCGTACCGCAGCCGCGCATCCTCGCGCGCATCGCGGTTCTGCGGCTGCGCGAAGGCCATCGGACGGAACATCGCGCACAGGGCCGCCGCCGTATCCTGCGGCAGCGGCGACTTCGCCAGCGAGTTGATGCTCACCTTGCCGTTCTCCGACACCGGGTTGTCGAACTCAATCTCGCCCGTCAAACCGCCAAAGCCCTCGCCGCCAAGCGAGTTGAAGTCCACGCCGCCGATCGGCGTCTTGAACTCGCCCTTCGTCACAATCGGCAGGAAGATGTCGAGGTAGCGCCAGAGCTGAAACTTCCCGTTCTTCGCCGCTCGGCCCAGCATGTCGCCCGACGAGGCCTTGTCTGCGAGTTCGAACTGGTAGGAGAGGGCGAGCCGCTGCAGGTTGATGCCGCTCTTGGCAAGGAAGTAGGCCTTCACCTCATCGCGCTGGTTCTGCGCCAGATGGAGGTTCACCCGCGTGTCGTAGATGAACTGCACGATCGAAACCGTCAGCACTGCGACCGTCCCGAGCACCAGAATGAGCGCAATGCCGCGCTCACGCGCCGGCAGCGTGAGTCGAAGCCGCGTCAGCAGCGTCTGGAGGCGGGAAGGCAGGCTCATGGACGCTGCTCCAGTGCCTCTTGCAGGCGATTCACGAGCGCGCCCCGTGCCTCATCCTGCGCAATCTTGAAGGGGTCGATCGGCTCCGTCAGCGCGATCGTTGTCTGCGTCGACATCGTGATCTCGCGATCGTCCCGGAGCGGATGCTTTACCTTCAGCGTGATCCGCACCCGGCTCGGAAGCTGGCCGTCACGCGCCGATGCATCCCACTCTCGCACCCAGGCCTCGCCGGCAATCTCCTTGCTCCCGTCCCAGTATTCGAACCGCACATCCTCCACATCCTCGACCATCGTGTAGACCACACCGCCCTTGTCGGCGTGCGCATCGATGGGCGCATCTTCGCGCCGGACGAGGTTGCGATGAACCTTCCCGTCATCCCCCGTCATCGACTCGATCCGGTAGGTGAGCTCGGCCTCCACGCCGGCAACCTCTTCTTCGCGAATCCGCACATGGCAGAACCCCGTAAAGTTCAGCTCGTCGTCGGTGCCGTCAAAGACGGTCTCACGCATCACCTCGCGCTTGTTGTTCGTCGGATCGGCGTTGGGCGTGGTGATGAAGGCCGTCGCAATCTCGCGCACCATGCGACCCATCGCCTGCTGCACAACCCGGTTCCGTTCGAACTTGTCGATGGTCGCATTGCGGATCTTGAAACTGGTCGAGACGGTGCCCCACAGGATCACGGTGATGGTCGCAAGAAGCGCCACCGCGAGCATCACCTCGATGAGCGTCAGACCGCGCTGCGAAGGGTGCTGTCTCATGGTGCCACCGGCGCATTCGGCAGGCCGCCAACGGTCGGCTTTGCAACACCCTCAGCGCCACCCTTGTTCAGGTTTACCACATACTGCTGCACCGTAAGTGTCCCGCGCCCTTCGCCCTCCGGCCAGCTGATCTCCAGCGTCACGCGGCGCATCCGCTCCGACATCTCGTTGATCATCGTCGGGATCTGACCCACGATCATCGGTAGTGCCATGCCGACGCCCGCGACGCCTGTCAGCGCCCCTTCGGACTGACCGTCCGAAGACCCGAAGAGCGAACTCGTCACCGAGTTCACAAGCTGCTCGCTCGCCTCGGGCGGAAGCTCAACCACCTCGACCACGGCGTTCCACTCCATGCCGTCGAAGCCGTCGTCTCGGAAGTCGCCCCGCATCTCCTCCGTCATGTCGGAGAAGCCATCGGTCAGCAGCTCATGCTCGATGTCGATCATCTGAGAGCGCGCCAGCATCGCCGCCGCCGACATCCGGCTCGCACGCTCGGTCATGTGGACCGAATTGGCCTGCGTGCCGATCAGAATCGTCAGGCTCACGGCCAGAATCGCCAGCGCGATCATGACCTCCAGAAGTGTGAAGCCCCGACGCATCAGTCCTCCTCCACTTCGAAGAAGTCATCGGGCACCTCGAGGTCTCCCGGCTTCACCCGCACACGCCCCGACATCGGGTCCACAATCAGCGTGAAAAAGCCGCCGTCGGCCCCCTTCACCCAGATCATCGACCGCTCCACAAAGCCGTTCGGGAAGAAGCCGATGGTGGCATCTCCCGACTCCACCGGCGCCTCGTCATGGCTGGTCACAACCCGCGCAATCGTGACGCCGTCCTTGAGCTTGAAGTCGCGGAGAATCTTGTCGTCGCAGGCTGCCATGGTACCGCCGCCGCCCGCAATGCCGAACGGATTGGCCTCCCCATCCTCCTTGTCCGCCTTCGCCTTCTCCTTCGTGGTCTCCGCAGAGGCCACCGGGATGTTCTTCTCCGAACACTGCGCCGACAGCGTGTTGCCGCCCACCGCGAAGGTCAGCTGGTAACGGACCCCGTTGATGGCCGAGCGGCCGTAGACGTAGCGCACCGCGCCGGCCACATGCAGCGCCTCCGACCGCACCTTCGACGCCGACAGTCCGGACATCGAGAAGGCCGTTAGCCCCATGACAGAGGCCACAATCGTCAGCACGATCATGATCTCGATCAGCGTCATGCCATGCGCTGACGCCATCAATCCGCGAGGCGCGTTACCGCGCCGCAGTCCGCTGCAGGCGCGGGCCTTCATGCCCGCTCAACACTGCTGCGGACAGTTCGTCTCACTTGGGCTCGCTCGAGATATCGTCGTCCGTTCCGCCCTGGCCATCGGGGCCGTTGCTCGACAGCGTGGGCTCATCTGAACCGCCGCCCTTGGAGTAGTTGTACTCGTTGTTCCAAGGGTCCTTCGGGATCGTCTTCACGATCGGAGACATGCCGCCCGGAGGGCTCTTCAGGTCGTCGAGGCTGTTCGGATACTCGTTGGCGGAGACGTAGTAGGTGTCGACCATCTGCTTGAGGTTGCCCACCTCGGTCTGCGCCTCTTTGATCTTCGCATTATCGAGCGCGCCCTTGGCGAAGAAGCCGACCACCGCGGCGATGCTCGCCATGATCGTGAGCACGATCATGATCTCCACCAGCGTCATACCCCGGCTGCCCGTGCGGGCGAACGCTGCGGGTGAAATCTCGGCCAAACGGTTCTCTTTCATGGTTCCTCCTGGCTCACTTCGTGAGCGACTCGTTGAGTTGTAGAATCGGCAACAGCACGGCAAAGACGATGAACCCAACCACGCCGCCCATCAGCAGCATGATCAGCGGCTCCATCAGCGTGGTGAGCCCCTGAATACGCGCAGACACCTGCTCCGAGTAGGCGTCCGCCACATTGTCGAGCATCTCCTCGAGCGCGCCCGTCCGCTCTCCGACCGCGATCATGTGGGTCACCATCGGCGGGAACTGCCCGCTGCGGCGCAGCGGCACCGCAATGCTCTCACCCTCGCGGATGTTGAGCCGCGCCTGCTCCACCACCTCAATCAGCACCACATTGCCCAAGATGGACTTCACGATGTCCATCGCCGTCAGCAGCGGCACGCCCGAGGCCAGCAGCGTGCTCATCGTCTTCGAAAAACGCGATACCGCGACCATCCGGGCAATGATCCCGAACACCGGCAGCTTCAGGATCGTCTCATCCCACTTCCGCCGCCCCGCAGGCGTCGCCTTCCATTTCTGGAAGCCCCGCCACGAACCAAAGCCCGCCAGCAGGATGAGCCACCAGAAGCTCGAAACAAAGTTGCTCACCGCCACCAGCACAACCGTGATGAAGGGCAGCGCATCCTTCTGGTCATCGAACAGCTTGGTGATCTGCGGGATGACGAACTTCATCAGGTAACCCACAATCGCGGTCCCGAAGACCATCATGATGATGGGATAAAACATCGCCGCGGTGATCTTGTTCCGCAGCGTCACCTGCTCGTCGAGGAAGTCGGTCAGTCGCACCAGAACCAAGTCCAGATTGCCCGAGGCCTCGCCCGCCTTCACCATGTTCACAAACAGGTCAGAGAAGACCTTCGGGTGATCGGAGAGGGCCAAATGCAGCGCCGAACCCTCGTTCACCCGCTGCCGCACCTCCGCGATGACCTTCTTGAGCGACTC
The DNA here is from genome assembly GCA_044236985.1 of Bradymonadia bacterium. Classification (GTDB taxonomy): domain Bacteria; phylum Myxococcota_A; class Bradymonadia; order REDH01; family REDH01; genus CAIWGR01. The sequence goes on from JBIIFW010000138.1 coordinate 6,053, forward strand.
GTCGTCGCTCTGCTCGACCAGCGCGGTGAGCGCCTCGACCAGCGGAATGCCCGCCTTGAGCAGCGTCGCCAGCTGACGGGTCATGATCGAGATCTCGCGCACGCCGGGCTGCTTCGGACCCGTGAAGGGGAGCTTCACCTCGCCCCCCTTTCGCTCCTGCTTCGACTTCCCTTCGGTCTGCTCCGTCAGGAAGATCTGCTGCGCCTTCAGATGGTCGCGGAGGGCGCGCGGACTCTCCGCGTCGTAGACCCCTTTGACCTTCTTCCCCGCCGCGTTGACCCCGGTGTATTCGTAAACAGGCATGGGTGTTTATGGCCCTCCGCTCGCAAGCGTCAGGCCACCTCCTTCTGGGTCACGCGGAGAATCTCTTCCACGCTCGTCAGGCCCCGTGTCACCTTGTCTGCGCCATCCTGACGCAGCGTCCGCATCCCTTCGAGGACCGCCTGCCGCTTGATGGCACCGGCGTCGGTGCGCCGCATCACAAGCTGCTTCACCTCCTGCGAGACGGTCAGCAGTTCGTAGATGCCGAGACGACCGCGGTAGCCGCTCTGCTTGCAGTGCTCGCAACCGCCCGGGCGGTAGAAGGTGTTGCCGCGCGAAGCCACAAAGGCCGTCGTCACCTCGAGCTGCAGCACATCCTCCGCCGTCGGCGTGTAGGGCTGCTTGCAGTGCTCGCAGAGCCGGCGAACCAGCCGCTGCGCCATGTTTGCCAGCAGTGATGAGG
>JBIIFW010000075.1:0-9438 GCA_044236985.1 Bradymonadia bacterium
CGCAGCGGGCTTTCGCCTCTTTGTGCCGCTGCTCGGTCTAAGCCTCGCCTACACCCTCGACTGGATGGAGCCGTCGGCCGCCTTTCACTGGCTCGATAGTTGGATTGCAGTCACCGCCTTGGGCGTAGCGACCGTCGTCGAGATTGGCGCCTTCTACGTCCCGTGGCTTGACCACCTGCTCGACGTCGCCGTCGCGCCGCTCTCGGTTGTTGCCGGGACGCTGCTGATGGCGTCGTCGCTGGGAGATAGCTCCCCGGCGCTGCAATGGGGGCTCTCCATCGTTGCAGGCGGCGGCGTAGCAGCAGCCGTTCAGGCCGGTACTACTGCGACGCGGGGCATCTCTGGCGTAACGACGGGAGGGCTCGCCAACCCGCTCGTCTCCACCTTTGAACTCCTCGCCTCGGTGGCCATGACGCTGCTCGCGCTGCTGGTTCCCATCTTGGCTCTCGCACTCTTCGCGGTGTTGGTCGTGCTGCTCTACCGCATCTGGTCCAAGCGGCAGCGGAGCAAGGCAGCCCAGGTACTGGCTACCTGAGTCGGTGGCAGTTCTCGGAGATGGCCGAGAGCGCCTCGCGCTGGGCCCAGAGTTCGAGCGGTACGAAGGTTTTGCCCGTCGTCAGATAGGCCACGCTGATCTCACGAGACGGGTCGGCCCAGGTCATCATGTTCGAGAAGCCGAGGTGTCCGAAGGCCTCGCCGGAATCCGGGCCGTAGAGGCTCGCAAGATCGCCGCCGAGCATGAAGCCGAGTCCATACCGGACGGGGAGCAGGAGCGTGTGGTCGAGCTCGAGGTAGGCCGACTCGTTCCGCGCGCGACGCACGGTGCGGGACTCGAATATCTCGTGCTCGCCGGCGCGGCCACCGTCGAGGAGCATCTGGTAGAAGCGGCTCATCTCCTCTGCCGTCGCCACCATGTTTCCTGAGGGGACCACAGAGGTGAGGAAGACGGGGTCGTTGGCGAGCTCGGCAATCTTGTCGAACTCGATGCCAAGGGCCCGCTTGAGGATGAGGTCGAAGGGGGGCTTTGGCGCCTCACCCATCATCGAACTCCGCGCCAGGAGCGGGAGCTGCTCGGGGCGCATGCCATAGGTGAAGTACTCCATGCCCAGCTTGCTGCGGAACTCCTCGTCGAGCACCGTGGCGATCGGCTTCCCCGTGATCCGTTGGATGACCTCACCGAGGATGAATCCGCCGGTGATGGCATGGTAGGAGAGCCGGCGGCCATGCCGCGACCGTGGAGCAGACTCGCAGAGCAGGCTCACCACCGCATTCCAGTCGGCGAGGATGTCGGTCTCACGCCCCTTCTGCTTGGCGAAGGGGATGCCAGCGCGATGGGTGAGCACATGGCGAAGGGTGATGGTGTCTTTGCCGTACTTCCCGAACTCCGGGATATACTCCACGACCCGGTCGTCGATGTGCAGGGTTCCGCGCTCATCGAGGAGGTGTATGAGCATCGCGGTCACGGCCTTCGAGGCCGAGAAGACGCAGATAGGCGTGGAGGGGTCCATGACCTTCTTGGGGCCGTCGACAGGGTCCGCAGGGTCGGCGCCCGCTGCGTGTCCGACGGACCGCTTCATCACCACCTTGCCGTGGCGGCGCAGGCAGAGAGAGATGGCTGGCTGGTAGCCCGTCCGATAGTGGTCGAGCACCTTGTTCCAGATGGTGTCGACGCCCTCTTGGGTCATGCCTGCGTCGCGCGGGTCGCACTCGGCTTCATGGTCGATGCGGATGAGGTCGGTCAGGTCGTAGGGGATCGTCAGCCTGTGCTCTTTGCCGGCGAAGTGCCCTAAAATGCTTGTGATCATCTCGTCTCTCCTCGCCATGGTCGCAGCGTCGCTGGCCCCTTTGTGCATCGTCTCGGGGCGGTCAAGGTCTTGGCTCTGCGCCGCTGCCCGAGGCCTCGCCGCCGCTGCAGTAACCAGCCTCCGCGCAGGCCTCGGCAGAACCCTTCGCGCAGCCTCGTTGGGCAAGCTCGCAGCCGCGCGCAGGAGCGGCCGTCACACCGTCGCCGGTTCGCAAGAGCTGCGCGGCACGCGCGCAGCCGCGCGAGTCGCCGAGGTCGCAGGCCTTGGCCAACCACTCCACGCCCGTCGCCTTCGGCGCCAGCCCTCCCGCCATGAAGCAGCCATCCGCGCTCCCAAGTTCGCAGGCACGGCGCAGCCGCGGCAGCCCCGCCTCGACCTCTCCCCGTCGCACCTTGCGTTTGCCGAAGCTGAGGCAGGCCTCTGCACTCCCGGCCTCGCAGGCTGCAGAACGCTCCTTCGAGAGCTGAATCTGCCACCAGAGGAACCCGCCGAAGCCCGCGAAGGGCAGGCAGCCGAGAAAGATGATCAGCAGCGTCGAAACGGTCATCTGCTTCCGGCGGATCAACACCACAGAGGCAGCGATTCCGGCCGCCAACAGCAGGCCGCCCCATCTGGTGATCTGACCGCCCACCGTGCTCTCGAACAGCGCGCTGTCCAGCCAGCCGATGATGCAGAGGCAGAGCCCCACATTCGTCGCAATCGCCGCAGCCAAACGCATCATTCTCTCCCTTCACGCGGAACCGAGCGCCAACCCGTGACGACCAGCAGACGCGGCACAGGCTACGCTATGGACAACCCTTTGTCACAACTCTAGAAGCGAGGCCGCTAGAGGAGCTTGGAATGGCTGGTCGAACCAAACATCGCGTCTCTCTTCGCGTCGTCGAAGCCAACCAGTCGGCAGACGCCGGCTGGTTTTCCATGGAGTTTCTCCACGCCAATCCCGATCGGCGCGGCGCTCTCATGGCCTACCTGCGCGAGCAGTTCCCCGACCGAAACGCGGTCTCGGAAAACATGGACGGCGTCTTCATCGTTGTGGACCCGCTCTTCCCCGATGGCTCGGTGCGGCGCGAGTATCGGGTCTCGTGAAGAACAAGCGCGCGCTGCTGACCGTCTTCGTCGCCGTACTTCTTGATCTCGTTGGGTTTGGCATCCTCATCCCGGTGCAGCCCTTCCTCGCCGAGTCGCTCGACGCCTCGCCGGCCATCATCACGCTCGTCGGCGCGACCTACAGCGCGATGCAGTTCATCTTTGCGCCGCTCTGGGGCCGCCTCTCCGACCGCATCGGCCGCCGCCCTGTGATGATCAGTTCGATCGCCTTTGGCGTCTGCGGCTACCTGCTGCTCGGCTTCGCCGACTCCATTCCGATGCTCTTTGCGGGTCGTGCGCTTGCCGGCTTCGGCAACGCCAACCTCGCGGTCGCGCAGGCCGTTGTCTCCGATGTCACCACCGCCGAGAACCGTGCCAAGGGCATGGGCATGCTCGGCGCGGCGTTCGGCCTAGGCTTCATCATCGGCCCCATCATCGGAGGCTTCGCAAGTCGCTGGGGCCTGCATGCACCTGCGCTGGTCGCCGGCGCGCTCGGCGCACTCAACTGGTTGCTCGCGCTCGCCTGGCTGCAGGAGACCCATCCGCCCGAGAAGCGCACACAGCCTGCAGAGGTCCGCCGTGCGCCCTGGGACGAGGCCATCCGCGTGCCAGGCGTGGGTCGCATGCTCGCCATCGGCTTCCTCCTGACCACCGGCTTTGCACTCTTCGAGCAGGTGCTCTCGCTGTTTGTCGCCGAGGTCTGGGCCAAAGGCGGCACCGAGGCCATCCCCGGCGAGATGCCCATGGCTGTCCGCCTCACCGTCTACTTCCTCATGACCATCGGCCTCACCGGTGCCATCGTCCAAGGCGGGCTGATTGGACGCATCGGCAAGCGCTTCGCCGCCCGCTCCATCGCCGCCGTCGGCATGGCGCTGATGGCGCTCGGAGTTCTCGGCATTCCGCTCGTGCAGGGTCTCCCCTTCGCGGCGCTCATTGGCGTGGGCTTCGTGCTGGCACTGGGCTCGGGCCTCACCAATCCTACGCTCATGGGCATGCTCTCCAACCTCGCGCCAGCCCACAAGCGGGGCAGCATCTTGGGTGTGGGCCAGGCTGCCAATTCGCTCGGCCGCGTCGTGGGTCCCGCGATCGCCGGCTCGCTCTTCGAGTACTCTTCGTCACTCCCGTTTTTCATCGGCGCGGCGCTCGTTGCCCTCTGCCTGGTCATCCTGCTCGCCCGCCCTGCTGATGGGCCCGAGGCAGTCTCCTGAGCCCCTCGGCTTGCGCATCTGACGACGTGCCTACGATGGGCGTCCTACCCTCCCTTCATTGGAGCGCGCCGTGAAGCCGCAACGACAGGCAGCAACCCCCTCCGTCCCCGCCTTCTCCTACTTCCTCAACGAGGAGGGGGCGCCGGTGACGGTCGCCTCGGGCGTGATGGCCCACTATGTAGCCTACCGACGCGCGGCAGCAGCGACCTCCGAGGAGCCGCAGTCGCTCGAAGCCTGGCTTGGCATCGAGCCGCTCCAGTCGCTCCGGAAGCCAGAGTAGTAGGCTACTCGAGTGGCGTGCAGGTCGGCGTGATGGAGTCGATGAGGTCGCCGCCCTTGATCTCCGCGCCGGTGACAATCGAGCCTGGCGGACAGTTCACGGCATAGCGGTTGCCGGTCGAGCCGCCGATGCGGGGCAGCCCCACCTGCTTGTTGCTGATGCGCGGCTTGTCGCCAGCGCTGTCGAGCATTGCCCGCATGCGTGCGACCTCCGCCAGCAGCTCTTCGAAGCGATCAATCTCATCGAGCCGCTTGCCGCCGAGCCGGTCGCAGTTGTCGGCGGTCTCTGCGTGTGCGGCGAGCAGGGCCCGCTCCGCAACCTCTGCGAGGTAGACCGGCACGGGCAGCTTGGGCTCGGCCGGGTCAAGGTCTGCGCGGATGAGCGACAGGCGGAAGGCGTGATGGGTGAGTTCGTCCGCATCGAGCATGACGTGGAGTTCGCCGGGCCTGTTCTGCAGCTGGAAGGGGATGGGGTTGATGCTGCCCAACTTGACCTCATACTCGCCGTCGACCACCGCCACGACGCGGGTCTCGCGCCAGACCGCGGGGCCGCTCGGGTGCTCCCAGAAAGAGAAGGTCATGGTGAAGACGCCGGAGAGCGGACGGGCGCCGTCGTCCTGCAGCTCGCCCCGGTAGCGCTGGTAAAGACCGCCCGTCGAGGAGGCGCCCTCGCTGCGGCCGGGGTGGAGCGTGGTGAGCGCCAGAAGCACAATCAGGCCAAGCATACGACGCATCAGAACCTCGCGATGAGTTCGAGCCGGCCGCCCGAAAAGGAGGGGTACTCACGGCAGACGCCATTGACGCACTTGAGGCCGCCCCGTTGCGACCCACCCACACCGCGCACCGTGAAGGCCTCGGAGATCTCATAGTTCACGTGGCCCGCGTAGAAGTCGATGCGGCGGCCGTCGCCCTCCTTCTCGTCATCGTGGCCGTACTCAAACGCCAGACCGCCGATGCTGCGCAGGTCGAGCCCAAGGATGGCATTCCCGCGTACGTAGGCCTTGGTGGTGCCAACCGCCTGCTTCCGCCAGTTCTCGCCCTTCGCGGTCAGGTGCAGCGACCAAGGTCCGCCGAGCGCCTGCACGAAGTCGATATCAGCGTGCTCCATGGAGGCGAAATCCTTGCCGTTCTGCGTCTCGTTGCGGGCGCCAACGCTGCCGTTGAAGTGCGAGGCGCCTTCGCCGTAGGCAAACTCCCAACCGGCGTAGCCATGCAGCTGATCGGTGGGCTGCGCGGTGCTCTGGCCCTGCTGACGGAGCAGGGCGTTGACATAGACCGAGAGGCCGGTGTGACCGACGACGTAGTCCAGCCGGCTGCGTATCGCATTCGCGTCATTGGGGTTGAGCACCTCCTGATCGGGTCGCTCAAGCGTCGGCGTCTGGTTGTAAAAGAAGGTGGCTCCCGTGGTGCTCAGGCCGGCCGCAGCAGGCTGCGGGGTGCTCTTGATTGCAAACCCTTCGACGGTGAGCGCCTCGATGGTGACCGTCGCGTCGCCCACAAAAAAGTTGGTCGAGAGAAGCGCGGCGGGGTGCTGTTCGCTGCTGCCGAGCAGTTCGCGCTGAAGCAGGTTGGCTTCCGCGTAAAAGGACATCCAAGGCGTAGGCGCGGGCAGGTCCCAGGTTGCACCGAAACCAGTGTAAACGTCGTCGGTCACTTTTGCACCGGTGCCGTAGGTAGTCGTCACGGCAACGGCCTGGAGCCCCACGGTTCCGAGCGGGCCGGCATCTGCGGTGATCACCGCGCCGGAGATGCTGTCATTCACGTCGACGATGGAGCGCTGCGTGAGGGCGTCAAGATTGGCGAAGTTGCTCTTTCCGTAGAAGACCCTGCTGTGGATTGGGCCGGTGTCGGCCTCCAAGCTTGCACCGCGGAAGGCGATGTCGAGGCCGGCCTCGTCGTTCTTGCGGAGCGAGAGCAGGAAGCCGCGGCCCACCTGAAGGTAGTCGTCGCCCGCGTTCAGGCTCACGGCCTCGCCACGCCAGACCACGCCAAGCCGCTCCAGCTCGAGATAGGAGCCGTAGGCGGCGGAGGGCTCGTTCCAGAGGCCTACACCATCGAGGCGGCCGGTGAACTCCAAGCCGTTCGAGACGGCACCGAGGTTGAGCCGCTGCACAACGATACCGTAGTCGTCGTTGTCGGTGGCATCGTCCTGGTTGTCGGTGTGCTGCTCGACCACGGTGGTCGAGGTCACCTGAAGCTGCGTTGCCGCCGCCTCCTCAGCGCGTGTGGGCGCGGCAAAGCCAGCGCCTGCCGTCACCGCGACGAGCCCGAGAAGAAGGGGCGCGCGCTTCACTTGGCGGCTTCGGCGAGCAGGCCGATCACAATCTTCTCATACTTCGCCTCGTCGCCAGCGGTGTAGCCACCATGCTTTTCAGCGATGTTCCCATTCTTGTCGATGATGACCGTGAAGGGCACGTCGGCACGGGGGTTGAAGGAGGCGATGACGCTGTTGTCGGGGTCGAGCAGCACGGGGACGCTGAGGCGGTGCTTGCGCGCCGTCGCGCGCACCTGCGCAACGGTGGAGGCGTCGTCGACGCTCACGGTGAGTACGACGAGACCCTTGTCGGCATACTTCGAGGCAATGGCCTGAATCTTGGGCAGCTCCTGCTGACAGGGGCCGCACCAGGTGGCCCAGAAGCTGATGAGGACCACCTTGCCTTTGTGCTGCGCGAGCGTGACCGGCTTGCCGTCGAGGCTCTTGAGCGAGATGGCGGGCGCAGCGGCCCGCGGTGCCTCGCTCGCCGACACGGTGCCGGCCAGGGTCAGGAGTGCGAAGAGGGCAACAGAGAGGAGGCGGCTGAAGGAGGAGGTCATGGGGCTCCGAGGCGGTTCGAGCGAGAGTGGACGGTCGCTGGACGGACGGCGGTGGGGGTTATTCTGCGAGCTGCTGCCGGATGAAGGCCTCGGTCGCAGCGTCCACCTGGCCGGTGGCGATGCTGAGGATCTCCATGGTCTCGAGGTCGACGAACATGACCATGGGCGTGTAACTTTCGTCGTAGTAGTCTTTGAGCACAAAGGGTGCGTCGGCGACGACGGGGAAGGTGTTGCTGTAGCTGCTCTTCCACTGGGCAGCGAGGGCGGGCGTGGCCGGGCTTGTCTGGTCATCTTCGAAGACCGTGAGCAGCACCTCGAGACCACAACCTTTGTAGGTGTCGTAGAGCCGGTTGAGTTCGGGCTGCTCTTCGATGCAGGCCGAGCACCAGCCTGCCGAGGTGATGACCATGAGCAGCCGCTTATCGCCGCTGGCGCGGAGGCTCTGGAGGTCGACGGTCGCGGTGCCGTTCGGGTCGGCAAAGGAGAGGTTCGCGAGGGTCGTGCCGGCGGCAGTTCCGTAGGGCGCAGCAGGGTAGGTCGCACGGGGCACGGCGGTGACCTCGCCGCAGGCGGCAGCATCGTCGTCGGCGCAGCCGGTCAGCGTCGAGAGCAGCAGGGCAGCGGGGAGAGCGAATCGGAATGCGGCAAAGTTCATGAGGATTCACCAAAAAGTGCGGCGTGCGCTTGCAGGTCGTTTTCTAGTGTGGCAAGGAGCATTTGGTCAATTCCGCACGGCCCTATTGTGGTGCCAGCGTGCGATTTCTTGGGAGTCTACACATGGTCCGGAAGAGTTTGTCGTTGAGCCTGCTTGTGATGCTTTCGGCTGCAGCCTGCAGCAGCGATGATGCGGCGACGAACCGCGGCGGATCTGGCGGCGGCGGCGGCACAGCCGACACCGGCACGGGCGGCTCGGGCGCCACGACCGAAGACACCGGCACCACCGACACCGGCACGACTGAGACCGACGGCGGCACGACCGACACGGGCACCGGCGCCTGCCGCCCCGTCTACCCCAACCTTGGCGCCGCTGAAGGTCTTCAGCTTGGCGACACCGTTCGCGACCTCTTCTGGCGCGGCGCGACCAATGTCGGCACCCAGGCGGCCGGCGATGTCGACTTCTACAAGCTCTTCGAGAACCAGACCTGCGCCGACCCGATGTCGACCGAGGCGCCGATCGATACGCTTGCGATCATCGTGGTTGCCTCGTGGTGCCAGTACTGCCCCGCCGAGATCGCCTTCGCCTCTCGCATCGCAGAGGAGTTCAAGGCTCAGGGTGGTGTGTTCGTCGTCGTGAACTTTGAAGACACCTCGGGCGCGCCGGCGAGCAACGCTGAGGCCAAGCGCTTTGTGACCCAGCACGCCACCATCAATGGTATCGCGCCGGACAACATGTGGGCCGTCGGCGACGCCGCCGCCAACCCCGCCAACTACTTCCACACCCTCGGTGAGGTTACCGCTTTCCCGAGCGCCTACGCGGTTCGCCTCAGCGACATGAAGGTTGTTGCCAACCCCGAGAATGCGGGCGGAAGCTACCTCAACTTCGTTGAAATCGCGCGCGACCCCAATGCCGGCTCGTGGGACCCGCCGACCGTTCCCTTCACCAACAACTGCGGCCCCAATGACGAAGAGCTCACCGAGCCCAACGATGATGCGGCGACCGCAACGCCCGTTGGTATCGGCTCCTTCACCGGCGGCATCTGCTCGGCCGCTCCCGACATCTACTCGATCACCGAGGCTGGCCCCTGGACGATGACCCTCACCTACGACCAGTCGTTGGGTGACATCGACATGTTCGTGCTCGACGTCGCCAACGACCGTCCCGTCAAGGATGACGCGGGCGCAGACCTCATCAGCCAGGAGACGACCGGAACCGAGTCGCTCAGCTTCACGGGTCCCGCCTACGTTGCCGTCTACGGCTACAGCAGCGCTAGCGCCCCCTACGAGTTCACCATCGAATAGGGCCTGTGCGCCTCAAGGCGCCTCGTTCTCGGCGGCCCTCGACCTCGCGTCCCGGGCCGCCTGTCGTTTTGGCACCCGCCTTCCGCTCGTTCGGGAGCCACGCCCAGCCAGGAGAGGTAGGGCAGGCCGTTCACGCCCTCGGCAAGGATTCGGCTGCCGTCTGCAGAGACCGTGCCTTGGCCGTAGAGGTGCCATTCGCCCTCCTCGACGCTCTCGGTGCCCACGGTTGTGGAGAGGCCGCCGAGGATGAAGAGATTGGCCGTTGCGCCGGCGGCGAGCCCAAGGTC
>JBIIFW010000076.1:0-9423 GCA_044236985.1 Bradymonadia bacterium
CGGCGCGCTCGTCATGCGGGCCATCTTCATCTTCGCCGGTGCCGCCTTCCTCGAGCGCTTCCACTGGGCCATCTATGTCTTCGGCGCCATCCTCATCGCCACCGGCATCAAGCTGCTTGTGCAGAAAGACACCACGATGGACCCGGAGCAGAACCTCATCATCCGGCTGATGCGGAAGCTCATGCCGGTCACCTCCACCTTCGACGGCGACCGCTTCATCACCCGCATCGACGGCCGCACCTTCGCCACGCCGATGATGCTCGCCTTGGTCTCCGTCGAGGTCACCGACCTCATCTTTGCGGTCGACTCGATCCCGGCCATCTTCGCCGTGACCCGCGACCCCTTCATCGTCTTCACGTCGAACATCTTCGCGATACTCGGCCTCCGCTCGCTCTACTTCCTGCTCGCTGGCGTGGTGCAGAAGTTCCACTACCTCAAGGTCGGGCTCTCGCTCGTGCTCGTCTTCGTCGGCGCAAAGATGGTGGCCATCGAGTGGGTGAAGGTCCCCATCTGGCTCTCGCTCACCACCATCGCGCTCATCCTGCTCGGGGCGGTCTTTGCATCGTGGCTGCGGGAGCGGCGGCTAACCGCATCACGCTGAACTAGGGGTCGAGGCTGTCGCGCCGGTCGAGCCGCTGCGAATCGGGCGTGAGCACCACGCAGGCGTCGGTGGTGTTGAGCCGCGCGAGCTTCTGCCAGGGCACAAAGCCGAGCTCCTCTTCACAGCGCGGAGCGAGTCCGAAGACGATGCCAGCGAGCTGAAGAAGGTCGGAGGTGACGAGGATGGGCCGGTCCATCGGCACGCCCACGCCCTGCAGGATGCGGGCTGCGTTGCGGAGGTTGGTGGTGGTGTGGCGGGCGTAGGGATCGACCACGATCGCGGCGGCCGGAATGCCGAGCTCGTCGATGAGGTATCGGCGCATCTCGATCGCCTCGCAGAAGGGGGTCTTGTCGGGATGAACATGGCCGCCCGAGACGAGCAGCAGCGGGGCCAGGCCGGCCCGCCAGCGGGCAACGGCGGTGTTGATCCGGTTGATGCCGGCCGGGTTGAGCGCGGTGGTGTCGTCGGTCGGGCCTTGGCCGGGCACGAGGATGGCGGTGTAGGGGTAGGCGTCGAAGTCGATGCTGGCGATGGCGTCGATGGCCGCCTGGTTCTCGAGGGAGGCGTCGGGGCCGTAGCGGAAGGCCTCGTCGCGGCCGGCCGCACGAAGCAGGGCAGCAGTGACCAGCCCGCTGTCGGCATCCACCGTGGCTGCGTTCCCTCCGACCTCGGCCAGTGCCGGCGCGATCGCCGCTGGATCGGCCTCGCCCACGGCGCGCGAGATGGCCTGGTTCTGCAAAAAGACCTGCAGCGCGACCAGCTCGGCAAGGAAGCTCTCCTCCGGCGGAACTGCGAGGCCGAAGGGGTAGCCCGTCGCAAGTGCCTCGTTGCGGAGCGAGGCGACGGCCTCCTGTGCAGGTGCGACGATGGCGACCAGCCGGTCGCTCTCTTCGACAGACCAGGAGAGCCCGGTGCGCAGACAGTCGACATCGGCGCCGCAGCTCTCGAGCGCTGTGGCTCTGCGGGCCCGCCGGTCGGCCAGCAGCGCCGTGTGTTCCGGTGTTGCGAAGAGGAAGGGCACGGCGGACGCGATGCTGACAGCCGAGAGCGGGCTGTAGCGGCGCTCGCCATCAAAGGCCTCGATGCGCGGGAGCGGGCTCCAGGCCAGCGGCTCTGCGACCAGACAGGGGGCAGGGTCGAGCAGGGCCCGCAGCCGCTCCTCCTCGGTGAGTACCGGCTCGCCGCTTCCGCTTCCGTCCGTGGCATCGTCAACGTCTGCCGCTGTGTCCGCCGTAGCGTCCGCGCCGGTGTCTCCTGCGCCCGACCCGTCGGAGCCCCCTTCGTCCGAACTGTCTGTGGCTTCGACCGCCTTGGAGGTGTCGGCGCTGCAGGCTGCGAGCAGGAGGAGGAGGGGAAGGTAGCGCATGCGAACTCCGGCAAAGGGTGGCGGCAACGGAGCGGCGCGAGGGGGCTGCGTCAACCCCGATCCGCTCTGTGTCGCCTTGGCTACATCATGCCGCGGCGGTGCGCCTCACTCGTCGTCGCACTGGCTTGTGAACCAGCTCTGCGTGGGCGCAGAGCGGAGGAGCATGAGCTCGACGCGCCGGCTTCGCTCGTCCTGGATGTTGCCGCGCGAGTCTCGGATGGGCTTGGTCTCGCCGGCCGCCACCGTCTCGATCTGTGCGTCGGACACGCCGAGCCGTTGGAGGAGGGCGGCGACGCCCTCGGCGCGGTCTGCAGAGAGGGTCAGGTTCTTGTCGGAGTCTCCCCGTTTGTCTGCGTGGCCTTCGACCCGAATCATGAGCGCAGGGTCCTTCTTTGCCCGCTCTGCGATCTCCGAGAGGAAGGGCATGATCCGGTTGTTCGGCGTCGCCGACGCGGTGTCGAAGAAGGCCTTGGTCGAGGGCACCTCACGGGCCTCGACCCGGTCTGCGCGGAGGAACTGCCTTCCGGCCAGCGCGAAGAGTTTGCCGCGGTAGATGGCCGGGTGGGTCGCCGAGGCGCCGGCGAGCCCGCCGACCTCTGCCCAGCTCATGCCGTCATCCTCGGAGCAGCTCATCTGGTTCATGTTGCTGGCGCAGACAATGCCGTCGTCCGAGAGCACCACCATTGGGTGACCCGCGCCCGGGAGCCGGAGCGTCGTGGCCCAGCTCCGCCCGCCATCGATGCTCCGCATCAGGGCGCCCTCGTCCGTGGTCAGCAGCTGGAGCGGCCGTCCGCTCCCCATGCCGGCGAACCGCGTGCGTGCGATGCCGGCGCCTGTCGCCAGCCCCTGCACGGGCTCCGTCACCCAGGCCGTCTCCTTGGGCCCGCGGCAGCGCCGCGAGAGGCCATCGGCGGTGTAGCAGAGGCGCGAACCCGGGCCTTTGGGGAGGTTGAGTACCAGCACGGGCGACACGACTGCGGGCTCGAGCGGAAGCAGGCCTGCGATAACGCCCTCAGCGTTGATCGAGGCAAAGGCCTGCACGCCCTCGAAGCTCCCCTCCGCCCAGACTCCACCCTCTCCGTCTGCGTAGATGGCGGTGATGTTGTGGTCAGCGACGGTCGCAATGACTGTGTCGGAGGGCCAGCCACGGATGGTGAGCAGGTGATCGCTCGAGAGGTGAAACTCGGCGCTATCGGTGAGGACGACGCTGTCGATGTTGGCGCCTGCCTCGCTGAGCTCCTCCACAGCCTCCCACTGCGCACCGCACTGCGTGGTCCGGTAGCGGGTGGCGTTGCCGGCGATCGCGGTCGCCGCGGGGCAGGTGAGATCGCCGCCCACATGGAGGGCGCGGGTGCGATCGGCAGCGAGTGTTGCGACCGTCCGGAGCAGGCTCTCGGGGTGCACCACAACGTTCAGCTTGGAGAGGTCGACCGGGTCGGGCGAGCTCCGTTTGAAGGTGATGACATACTGCGAGCTTAGCCGGTCTGCGATGTCGAGGAGTGCGGCGGTGTAGGGCGCCTCGCTGGTGGTGTCGTCGGGCACCTCATAGGCCTTGCCGCCGAGCTCTGCGCCGAGCCTGTGGAAGGTCTCGGGACCCTCCGAAACGATGAAGAAGGCGCGTGTTCCACTCTTGGTGAGATCTGCCGCGATCTCGTCGACGACGGGCGACCAGGCGGGTGTGGGCTCCGCGCATTGCTGCGCGGCCTGCGCCAGTTCATTCGCGACGGCCGACTGGCACTGGCGCACACCGGCGCGTGCCATGCACTGCTGCACGGCACGCTCCATCTTGTGGCCAGGATCGGCGCGATCCACCTGCGCGGCGCAGCGGCTCATGCCACCGGCAGAGGTCGCCTTCTGGAAGCAGCTCGAGGCCTGTTGCAACGTCAAACAGGGGTCGGCCGACGGCTTGTGCTTGAGCAGCGAGCGTCCCGTCCGATTGGCCTGCAGCGCCTCGTCGGTCATCACGATGACCACCCGCTCAGCGCGGCCGCTGAAGAGGCGGCTCGACTCGACCAGCGCGCCGACGCTGTCTTCGCCGTTGCCACCGGAGGTGCGGGTCATACCGCTCAGCCAGCGCTGAAAGGTCGCTTCGTTGGGCTGCGGCCGCTGCTTGGAGACCAGCTCCTCGTTGAAGGTGATGAGGCCCAGCGAGAGGTGCCGCATGCGGAAGGGGAACTGGTCGGCGAACTGCTGCACCGAGCTACGGACGGCATCCTGTTCGGTCGACATGGAGCCCGAGAGATCGATGGCGAACATGATGTCGAGGGGCCTGTCGTCATTGACGCCGAGGAAGGCGCTGATGGGCCGCGCGACCGACCCTTCATAGAGGCGGAAGGCCTCCTTGCTCAGACCAGAGACCCGCTCTTGTCGACAGTCGGTGACGTTGACGTAGAGGTCGACGCTCTCCTTCCTGACCACGGTGTGGGTTACCTGTGCACTCACGCCCCGCTTGCTGGCGCGGGCGATGTCGCGGAGTGCGACGAACCGGGCCTCGGCCTCTCCGCGACGCGGCTTCGGTGGCGCCAGCGTCAGATAGCTCTCCCAGGCCGGAACCGTGTCGGCCTCCATCGCCTCATCCCAGAGCGCCGTCTCGAGGTCGGTCGCCTCGGTGGCGTCGAGCGGGCAGGGCGAGGCGAGCAGGTAGAGCAGGAGCAGCCCGCCGGAGTCCTTTCGCTCCCCCGCCGCAGCCGCAAAGGCCTCTCGCTTGGCCTCAAAGGCCTCGGGCAGCCCGGGCCGATGGCCGAATGAGCTCCAGAGCTCGAGCACGTCGTCGTGACTGAGCGGATGGCCCGCCAGATAGCCGCCGATGGGCACCAGCAGGATCGTGTTGATGGCGGTCATCACCCGCGTAGGCCACGGCTCGCTCGGGTGGGCCGCGCCGAAGCGTTCGAGCGACTCGATGCCGGCCCGCACTGCCTCTGCGAAGTTGAGCTCGACGATGGCCTCCTCGGCCGCCGCCACCTTCTGCGCTGCACCCGACCAGCCGCGGTAGGTGGCGATGAACCGCACCCACTTCGTCTCCGTTGGCGACTGCAGCGCCTCGTCGTAGGCCAGCTCGAGCTCGAGCTTGCGCGTCGCCAGATCGGCCTCGGAGCCGTCGACCGGGCGGTACCGCTCGCGGAAGGCGCGCAGGTTTGCGACGCGTCGGCTGTCGAGCGCCTCACGCAGCGCCAGCTTGTACTCCATCACCCCGGCCTCCGCGACGAATCGCTCGGTCCCCGGGAAGCTGACGTACTGCGCCCGATAGTCCCGCAGCGCCTCCACCGACGGGTTGGCCGCCACCTCATCGAGCGCCTTCGCTGCCGCCAGCACACGCGCCTGCCCAGCAGCCGAGGTCGTCGGATAGAAGGCGGCAAACTTGAGCAGGATTTCGGGCGTCGGTCTCGGCATCACCGCATCGCGAAGTGTCGCGGCGGCCTCGGCCTCGTAGGCCCGGTCACGGAGCTGTTTCGCCCAGCGATCGTTGCGGTAGCGAAGCTGGAATTCGCGGTAGGCGTCGTCGGTGTCGACCTTCGCGGCCTCACGGAAGCGGGCCTCTGCGATGAGCAGCGTGACTGCGAGCCGCTCGTCGCTTGTCGTCTCGATGGGAGCCCCGGCAATCCAGGCCTCGCCCATCACGATGGCCTGCTCGGACTGGTCGGCGTCGATGGCCTCGCGCATGCCCTGGGTGATGTGGGTGCAGCCCGTCGCGACGATGGCGACCCACGCCAGCCCCGCCGCCATCGCCAGTACCGACCGCTTGAAACGATTCATGCGCAGATTCACGAACTCTCCCTGAGATGGTGCCACCGCCGAGGACCCCCCGAGCTGTTGGAGCGAATACCCTCCGCCCGCGCGAATGCAAATGCGAAGCGACGCGCCGATAGATTGGACATCTCCTCCGAGATCGCATCTCGTCGCCGCAGAGATTTCAAAGGATGGAGGGTGCGATGGCGAGAGAGTGGAAATGGAGCGCGATCTCAGCACTCGCTGTGGCACTTGCGCTGGGCGCACAGGCGGCTGCAGCTGCGCCATCGCCCTGCGCCGAAGGCCCCGAGCGGAGCGACGCCCAGCTCAAACGCTGGGTGGAGGAGGACGCCGTCCTCCGCGCGGTCGCGGCCCAGGCCAGTGCGACGCGGCTGCAGCTCCGCATCTACCTGCCGCCCTCCAACGATGCGCCCTGCGGCCGGCTCATGACCTACCGCGAAGATGCCGAGTATCTCTACCCGGCCAGCGCCATCAAAATCGTCCCCGCCATCGTGGTGCTCTCGCACTGGTCGGAGGGTGGCGCGGGAACCCCGCCGCTCGATGCGCCGCTGCTCTTCTCCGACAAGCAGGCCGACGACGCCTTCGGCCACACGCTCCGCGTCGGGGGTTACCGTCCGCAGTCGCTGGCAGACCATCTCGAGGCGATGCTTGTCGAGTCGTCGAATGGCTCCTTCAATGCGCTCTACGAGCTGGCCGGCCCGGTGGCGCAGAATGAGCCCTTTCACCGAGGCGGCTTTCCGAGCATTCGCGTGATCCATCGCCTGTCTGGCTACAACCTGCCGAAGGAGCTCGCTGCCTACATGCCCAGCGTCGCCTGGATGCGTGGCGGCGCGCGGGTGGTCTGGCGGCCGGAGCGCACTGTGTCTGCGCTCCCAGCCTCCACGATCCGCCTGCGCGGCGAAGAGATCGGCGTAGGGTATGTCGAGGCCAACTCCGGTCTCCGCGTCGACGGACCCATGCCCTTCGGCATGAAGAACGGGGTGACGCTCGCCGACCTCCAGCGGCTGCTCGTTGCCCTCTTTCACCAGCTACCGGAGACCGACACCGCCCGCCTCCCCGCGCTCTCTGCGGCGTCCGCCAGCCTCATGCTCAGCCTCATGCGGGGGCCGCTTTCAGAGAAGGATGGCGTCTCGGCGGAGAGCCGCGAGGCCCGCTTCAAACCCATGCTGCCCGGCCTGCTCGCGTTGGGCATCGAGCGCGCTCAAATCGACTACACCAACAAGGCAGGTCGGGCCTACGGCTTCCACCTCGACAATGCCCGCATCCGCATCGGCGACCGCGTCGCCTATGTGACCGTCGGCATGCTTGCGAACAGCGACGGAATCTTCAACGACGACCGCTACGACTACGACGCACTCTCTTTTCCCGCGCTCCGTGCGGTGGGTGCGATGGTCGGTTCGAAACTGTTCGGTTTGAAGCCGCTACCAGCTCCGTAGCGAGCAGGGATTCACCATCGCATTATTGGCGAATTCCGGTTCGCGGGATTATGGCTCTCCGGCCGCCCGCCTTGGTTGCGCGGCGAGGCAGGGTCCGGGGGAAGAGAACAGCGTGCAGCAGGCTCCTGATACAGAGCATTCGCCAAGGGTAATCGGCGCGACCGGGGCACTCTCCATCGTCGTGGGCTCCATGCTCGGCATCGGCATCTTTCTCATGCCCGCGCTTGTGGCCTCTCACGTGGGGAGCCTCACGGGATTCTTCGCGGTCTGGCTCTTTGGCGGTGCGGTCGCGCTCGCCGGCGGCTCCGTTTACGCAGCGCTCGGATCCCTCTTTCCGCGCGCCGGCGGAGACTATGTCTTTCTCCGCGAGTCGTTCGGCCCCTCCATCTCCTTCTCCGCAAGCCTGCTCCTGTTTTTTGGCGTCTTCGTCGGCTCCATCGCCACCACGGCCGTCCCGCTCTTTGAGTTTCAGTTTGCCGAGATCGCCTCCCACTCCGGCCTCGACATCTCGTCCGATCCCATCTTTCCCCACCTTGCCTGGTCGCCCTCTTGGCGCTCGCTCGGCGCCATCAGCCTCATCGGTGTGCTCACGATCATCAATGCGGTCGGAACCACCCTCTCCTCCCGCGTGCAGGTGCTGCTCACCGTCGTCCCCTTCGCCTTCCTCTTCCTCGGCGCGCTCTACGCGGTCTTCTCCGGTGACCTCTGGTCTGCGCCCGTCTCGCCCGTCCATCTCACCCGCTCCGACTCCATGGCCGGCTATGTGCAGGCCGCCTCTGCTGTCTACTTTGCCTACTCCGGCTGGAACGCGGTCGCCTACGTGGGCGGCGAGATCCAGGACCCCAAGCGCAACATCCCCTTCAGCCTCATCGGCGGCACCCTCGTCATCACGCTGCTCTACCTGCTCATGTGCGCCGGCTTCGTCTCGGTGCTGGGCATCGAGGGGCTCCGCTCGACCGCCGAAGCTGGCACCGCCGTCTCGGCAGCCCTCTTCGGCGACGGCTCCCGGATGCTCATGGCAGCGCTCATCGCCACCGCCCTCATCGGTTCGCTGAACGGCTGCGTCCTCGCTGGCGCCCGCGTCGCTGCCGCCGCCGCCGCGGACGGCCTCGCGCCCCGCTGGCTGGCGAAGTTCGACCCCAAGCTCGGCACCCCGGTTCGCGCCCTGGTCGTCCAGTTCTTCGCGGCCTCCATCCTCGTGCTGTCGGGCCGCTTCGAAGACCTCGTCACCCTCACCAGCCTCGCGATGATGCTCCTCGGCTCGCTCTCTGTCATCGGCCTCTTCCGGCTGTTACGAAGGCCCGGCCAGGACCGCACCGGCCTGGTCCTCATCGGCTTCCCCTGGCTGCCGATTGCCTATCTCGCGGCGAGCCTCATCGTGGTCGTCAGCTCGCTCTACCAGTCCACGACCAACACCGAGGCTGGCCTGTCGCAGCGGCTGCTGCCCATGCTCGGGCTGCTGCTCTTTGTAGCCGCCTGGATCGGCCACGCCCTGCTCGAGCGCCTCCGCGCCCGCGCTGCCGCGAAGGGCTAGTTCGCCTTTCCGTTCGGCAGTCGCACGGGGCTGCCAGCATCGGCTGCACAGCGGAAGCCGAAGTGATGCGGAGGGCTGTTGGAGGCCACATGCCGCCGCCGCCGAATGCCGGTCGCACACTCGGGGCCCCAGTACCAGGAGCCGCCACGGACGGTCTTGTTCGAGTGGCCCTTGCAGGGCGCAGCTCCACCGCCACAGGGGCCCTTGGGGTTGATGCCGAGGCAGGCCTCACCGCACGACGCCCACGACGGGCTCCACCAGTCGGCGACCCATTCTTCCGCGTTGCCCACAAGGTCGAAGATGCCGTAGCGGCCGGCGGCCCGCGAGCCGACGAGAAGCACCTTCCCCTTCTCTGGGCTGGAGCCCCGTTTGGTGATGCCGCAGCTGCGGCCGCGCTCATCCTTGATCACCGCGTTCTCGCAGCTCACCAGATCGTTGCCAAACGGGGTCTTTTCGCCCTCCGGTCCCCGCGCCGCAAGCTCAAACTCGGCCTCGGTCGGAAGCCGCTTGCCGCGCCAGGAGCAGTAGGCCTCCGCCGCGTACCAGTTGCCGCCCGTGATGGGCTGCTTGGGGTTGCTGAAATCCTGGTAGAGGGGCGCAGCGGCCGGGCACCCTCCTGCGCTCATGCATTGGCCGTAGTCGCCGATTGTCACCTCGTACTTGTCCATCCAGAAGGTCTGGTTCCAGACGAGCGCGCTGGGCATCGACGCCGGCCCCGACCTCGGCTCGTCTGCCTGCC
>JBIIFW010000077.1:0-9413 GCA_044236985.1 Bradymonadia bacterium
TCTGCTTGCCGCCGCGCCATCGGTGCTTCTCTTACTTTCTACGCACCTTTTTTGCGCCCAATCGCAAGGTGTGGCAATCAGCGCGCGAAGTTGACTGGACCGTCTTGCATGCATCTGTGTGCGAAGTGCGGCGCATTGTCTCTATCACTTGCAGAATTGCCTCGCCGTTCCCATCCATTGGGGGACGCACCGAGGTGCCTCAACCGGCGGGCAGCCGCACTTCATCGGACGACGAATGACCAAAAGGAAGCAGGCGCAGGAATCAGAGCACGAGGCCCCCAAGGCCGTGGCCGATCGCGACCACGACAGCGTCTTTGAGCTCGATGCCGATGAGGCCGACCAGTCCGCCAAGGCCAAGAAGTCGGCCTCCAGCGCGAAGAACCGCGCCTTCGCCTCGCCCGAAGAGGCCGCCGAAGAGCAGTTCTATCATGAAGAGGGCATGGACCCGGTCAAGATGTACCTCAAGCGGATTGGTAGCGTCACGCTCCTGTCCCGCGAAGGCGAAGTCGAAATCGCCAAAAAGATTGAAGAGGGCCGGCTGGTCCTGTTCGACAACCTCTTCGGCTGCCCCGCCGGCCTTGCCTGCCTGCTGAACGTGGAGCGGGAGGTCGCCGAAGGAACCGCCCGCGCCAAGTATTACCTACCACCGTCCGACATCCCGGCCGACCTCAACCCTGAGATCCTCGCCCGCAACCTCGCGCTCCGTCTCTCCGCCGTCCGCGCCTCCTACGAAGCGCTGGTCGCAGCCCGGCTCCGCGGCAAGGCCTTCGAGACCGAGCGTCAAGAGGCGCTCGAGTCTGTCCGCTCACTCCGCCTCGATCCGGGCATCGTCCTCGAACTCGCCAAGGCACTCCGCGAGCAGCTCGCCACGCTCGAGCGGTGTGAGAAGCGGGTCAAAGAGTGCGAGCGCCAGCTTGGCAGGCCTGCGGCCGAGATTGAGGTCATGCTCATCGAACTCCGCAAGCAGCGGAAGAAGGGCACGCTCGATGAGGCCCGCTTCATCGAGTTCGAAAACCGCTTCTCCAGCGCCCGAAACATGCTCGTGAGCCTCGGCGAGACGCTCGCGATGGATGCCGACGAGCTCCGCGCCACCGTCAAGAAGGTCAACGAGGGAGAGTACCGCTCCGAGCGCTCCAAGGCCGAGATGATTCAGGCCAACCTCCGCCTCGTCGTCTCGATCGCCAAGAAGTATGTCAACCGCGGCATGCACTTCCTCGACCTCGTCCAGGAGGGCAACATTGGCCTCATGCGCGCCGTCGAAAAGTTCGAGTATCAGCGCGGCCACAAGTTCTCCACCTATGCCACCTGGTGGATCCGGCAGGCCATCACCCGCGCCATCGCAGACCAGGCGCGCACCATCCGCATCCCGGTCCATCTGATCGAGACCATCAACCGCATCATCCGCACTTCCCGCTATCTGGAGCAGGAGCTCGGCCGCGAGCCCTACCCCGAAGAGATCGCCAAGAAGCTCGACATGAGCGTCGACAGCGTCCGCAAGGCGCTCAAGATCGCACGCGCCCCCGTCTCCCTCGAGACCCCGATCGGCGACGACGACAGCCAGCTCTCTGACTTCATCGCCGACGAGAACGCCGAGTCGCCCATCGACTCTGCGACCGACACCGAACTCATGCGCCACACCCAGCGCCTGCTCTCCACCCTGTCGGCCCGCGAGGAGAAGATTCTCCGCATGCGTTTCGGCATCGGTGAGAAGAACGACCACACGCTCGAAGAGGTCGGCAAAGACTTCTCGCTCACCCGCGAGCGCATCCGTCAGATTGAGGCCAAGGCGCTCGCCAAGCTCCGCGCCCCGGCCCGCAGCGACCATCTCCGCGCCTTTCTCGACCTCGAGAACTAGTCGCGCTCGTCACGCTCGTCGCGGCCGAACTGCCGTCCGGCGCCTGACCGGCTACTGGCCGGAGCCCGAGCCGGCAGGCGAAAAGCACCAGCTGCCGTCGCATCGGTCGCCGACCGCGCAGTCGCTGTCGACGCGGCAGCCCGTGAAGGAGAGCCCCGCCGGGCAGCTCCCCGCGACCGGCGCACACTGGTACTGCGTGCCCACATCGTAGCAGCGGAAGTTCGACGGGCAGTCGGCGTTGCTCGCGCAGTCGGCGCCGCAAACGCTGGCGCCGCCATTGAGTCGCAGGCAGAGCGAGCCAGTGGCGCACTCCGAGCTGCTGTTGCAGCTCTCGCAGAGCTGCCCGCCCGTGGCCTGGCTGCTGACCGCGCGGCAGCGGCCATCCGACTCACAACGCTGCCCCGCGTAACAGTCGGCGTCGGCGCGGCAGAGCGGCGCCCTGCAGACGCCATCCGATTCACAACGGAACCCCACGCGGCACTCAGTGTCGCTCACACACTGGCTGTTGCCGGACGAGCTGCTGTCGCGGCTCACGCAGATCTCCTCGCAGACCTGCCGTACCTCGTCGTAGCAAGAGAAGGCATCGCAGATGGTCTGGCGCTCGTCGTAGCAGCGGCTCTCCGTCTGGCTGCACGAACTGTCATACATTGGCCCGCAGGCCTGGAGGGTCAACAGGGCGAGCGCCGCAGCAAGGGTCATTCGAAGCATGGTGAGCCTCCAAGGGGTGTCGACCGGACGCCGATACTGCCCGCCTATTCAGTTTGCCGATGCGGGTCGAGAGCGCCCTGTTTGACGCGCGGCGCAATCTTTGCGCGGGAGCCGCCTTCCGCTTGATCTGGCGGCCCTTGATCTGGCGGCCTACGATAACTATCGCGGCTGGTAGTCGGGTTTTTCCCACACTCAAACGAGGTTGTCATGATTGGAGCGTTGCGGGTGCCTCTGAGAAGTATTGCGGTTGCGATGGGCCTCGGGCTCGTCTCCTTGACGGGCTCTGTTGCCCTCACGGGCTGCTCGGAGAGCGTTACCAGCGCCAATCAGCCGGTCTTCGTCTCGAACCCCGTGCAGGTTGTCTTCCCATCTGCTCCAGGTACCCGGCAGCAGAACGTCAACATTACCAACGAGGGCAAGGCGACGCTCGTCGTCTCCAAGATGGAGATCGTCGGCGTCGACCGCGCGATGTTCGGCTTTGCTAGCGGCTCTGAGCCCTTCGACCTCGCCACCTTCGATGGTAGCCCGCAGACCCGTCGCAAGGTCGAAGTGACCTTCACCCGTCCCGAGGGCGACACCGCCAGCCACGAGGCCGTGCTCCGCATCGAGACCAACCAGTCGATTCAGAGCGGACGGTCTTTTGACGGGGTGTTTGAGATTCCGCTCAAGGCTCCGGCCTCCAATGGCCGCCTCTTCGCGACGCCCAACCCCATCATCTTTGGCCGGGTGGCCCCTCCGAACTGCGTCGAGGTCGTCCAGACCCTGCAGGCGATCAACACCTCGCAGACCATCACCGACCTCACCCTCGCGGCGACCGGCGTCTACACCGTCATCCCGAATGAGGGCGACGCC
This sequence comes from Bradymonadia bacterium, assembly GCA_044236985.1. Classification (GTDB taxonomy): domain Bacteria; phylum Myxococcota_A; class Bradymonadia; order REDH01; family REDH01; genus CAIWGR01. The sequence goes on from JBIIFW010000077.1 coordinate 3,416, forward strand.
CTCCCGACCGTCGAGACCCCCTGGGCGCTCGCGGCCAACGAGACCAAGACCTTCACCGTCAAGTACTGCCCCGACGATGAGAACAACGATGTGGGCGCCATCAACCTCACCACGCTTGAGAGCCCCGATGCCGACACCGTCATCGACCTCAAGGGCAACGGCGGCGTCCCCTGCATCGCCGTCTCCCCCGACACCGGCGACTTCGGCGAGGTCCTCATGAACGGCGTGCCCGGCCGCCTCACCCTCACCGTCACCAACTGCTCGGAGCTCGGCAACGGCGAGAACCTCGACATCTCGGCCCTCACCATCTCGGCCGACAACGGCACCGAGGCAGACCCCATCTTCGCGCTCGATGCCCCTCCAGCCACCCCGCTCTCGCTCTCGCCCGGCGCCTCGACCCAGGTCGTCGCCACCTGTCGCCCCACCGTGGAAGGCCGCCCCGAGACCGGCAAGGTTGTCATCAGCTCCAACGACACGGCCTTCCCCGAGTATGAGCTCCCGCTCACCTGCGTCGGCACGACCAATGAGTGCCCCGCGGTCACCGCTGTCTCCTGCGTCGAGCGTGGCGTTGCAGACTCCATCCCCACCGACGACGTCAACGTGCCGCCGCTCGCCAACCTCGACTGCGTCGCCAACTGTGTCGACCCCGACGGCAGCTGCGTCAACTTCACCTGGCGTATCCTCAGCCGCCCGGCTGAGTCGGTCTCCGAGTTCTCGCCCCCGTCGTCTGCCTCCTCTAGCTTCTTCGTCGACGCCAACGGCGAGTACGAAGTGCAGGTCGATGCACAGGACAACCGAGGCCTCTCGGCCTCCTCCGCCGGCTGTAACAGCACGGCGACCCTCAATGTCCGCGCGGTGCCCGACGCAGCCTTCCACACCCAGCTTACCTGGAGCACCCCCGCCGACCCCAACCCGGGCGACGAGGGCGCCGGCACCGGCTCCGACGTCGATCTTCACGTCCTCAGCTCCGAAGGCTGCTGGGAAGACCGCCAGTGGGACTGCCACTTCCGTACCCGCTCCGCAGACTGGGGCGTCGCCGGCTTCACGGGCGACGACTGCTCGCTCGACCGCGACGACACCGACGGCTGGGGCCCTGAGAACGTCTCGCTCGATGACCCCGCCGCAGGCACCTTCAAGGTGGGTGTCCACTACTGGTCGGACCAGGGCTACGGCGTCTCCTACGCCACTGTCATCGTCACCCTCGACGGAATCGTGGCCTACGAGGTGCGCGACAAGGCGCTCCCCTCCACCGGTACCTGGTGGGAGGTCTGCGCGGTCTCCTGGCCCTCGCGTAACGTAGTCCCCATCGACCGCATCACTGCGACCGTTCCGGTCTGCCTCTAACCGACTGGGCGATGTGACCCGCGACGCCCGGCCTTCTGGTCGGGCGTTTTCTTTGGAGCCTGCCATGCCGAACCTCTCCACTGCCGTCCTCATCCGGATCCGCATGTCTGCCCACGATGCCCACTACGCTGGCAACCTGGTGGACGGTGCCCGCATGCTCGCCCTTTTCGGCGACGTTGCCACAGAGCTTCTGATCCGCCTTGACGGCGACGAGGGCCTCTTCCGCGCCTACGAGAAGGTGGAGTTCCTCGCCCCCGTCTATGCCGGCGACTACATCGAGGCTGTGGGTCGCATCGTCGAGGTTGGCCGCTCGTCGCGCCGCATGGAGTTCGAGGCCCGCAAGGTCATCCGGCTCAACCCGGAGCTCGGTTCCGAGTCGTCGGCAGAGGTCCTCGCAGAGCCTGTGGTGGTCTGCCGCGCTGTGGGCACCTGCGTCACCCCCATCGACAAGCAGCGCATCAAGCGGGGTGACGCGTGAGTGATGGCCTGCTCATCACCGCCGCAATCAACGGCGCTGAGATCACCCGCGCCCAGACGCCTGCGCTCCCCATCACGCCCGAGGAGGTGGGCCTTGAGTCGCTCCGCTGCCGCGATGCCGGCGCGGCGATGATCCACCTGCACGGTCGCCGCCCGGACGGCTCCGCCACACAGGATGCTGCCACCTTTGCCTCCTACTTTGCAGCCATCCGAGAGCGCTCTGATATCATCGTCCAGTTCTCCACCGGCGGCGCGATCGGCATGACTGTGGAAGAGCGCATCGCGGCGCTGGTGCTCCGCCCCGAGATGGCGACGCTCACCACGGGAACCTGCAACTTCGGCGACGACATCTTCGCCAATCCCATGCCGGCCATCCGCGCAATCGCGGCCGGTTTGCGCGCCCACAACATCCGTCCGGAGATAGAGGTCTTCGACCTTGGCATGCTCGACACCGTCATTCGACTTCACCGCGAGGGTGTTCTCGACGGCAACCTTCACGTGGACTTTGTCTTCGGCGTTCCGGGCGCGATGGAGGCCGATGCAGGCCACCTGCGCTACCTCGTGTCGCGGCTGCCGGCAGGGTGGAGCTGGTGTGTCGCAGCCATCGGGCGCCATGAGCTTGTGATGGCTCGTCACGCCCTCGAGCTGGGCGGCCACGTGCGTGTCGGGCTGGAAGACAACATCTTCCTGCGCAAGGGTCAGCTCGCAGCAGGATCTTATGAGCTGGTGGCAGAAGTGGTCCGCATGGCCGCAGAGACAGGGCGCAGGCCATGGAGCGTGACCGAGGCGCGGACCCAATTGGGTCTCTCTGAAATCCGCTATCCGCTCGGATTCTAAAGAGAGTTGCGGAGATTCGCTGCTTTTCCGCACCCCGATGCGGTGGGCGACGCCAGAGGCAAAAAGGCGCGCAACGCAAGGAATGACGCGCCGCAACGCGGTTTTGCGATGCATTTTGTGCTTGACTTTGCTCCTCCGCAGGCTTTATCTTGGCCGCGCTCTAAAGGACACTTTATCCTTTGCATTCAAGAGCTTGTGGGGGTGGTTCTCCGCAATACACCGTTGGAGGATGAGATGACGAAGGCAGAACTCATTGACGTGGTCCACAGCAAGCTCGAAGGTCACAGCAAGAAGGCCGTTGCCGAGTTGGTCGAGGTGGTTTTCGCCACCACCGCCGAGGCGATCGCGGGAGGCCGTTTCTCCTACCCCGGCTTCGGCACCTTCACCGTCAAGACCCGCGCGGCACGCGAGGGTCGTAACCCCTCGACGCTCGCGACCATTCAGATTGGCGAGAGCAAGTCGGTCGGCTTCAAGCCCTCCCCCAATCTCAAGTCGAGCCTCTAATCCAGGCTGGGGCTCCGATTGGATGCTCCCGGGGCCGGCCTTCACGCCGGCCTCACTCGTTTTTGCCTCGCGAAATTCGGCTACTTCGAGCCGCCTCTTCGGAGCAGCTTGCTTGCCTTGGCGAAGAGCAATGGCTCAGATCGCCAAACATAGGCGAGGGTGCTCAGGCCGAAGGCTACACAGCTGACCCCGAGGGAGACCGCTGCATCCCACGGGTGACCCAGTGCGAGCGAATCGGAGCCCCAGATGCTCCATGCGTAGACGGCCGCCATCGCAGGCGAAGCGAACAGCAGTCCCGCTGCAGCACCTCGCAGGGTCATGGCAACCGTCTGTGTCTGGTGGCGCCAGTCCAACGCCGCCGCGATCGCGATGCCCTGCAGCGTGCAGCCGGCCACCGAGGCCCATGCCAATCCCACCCCAGCACCGTTCCGCGCACCGAAGCCATAGAGGGGCAGAGAGAGCAGGGTGATGGCCGAGGTGATGACCATCGCGCGCCCGTTCTCCTGCCGTGCGTAGAAGCCCCGTGAGGCCACCGTTGCAAGGCACCATCCGGGCACGGCCAGCGCCAAAATGCGGAGGTAGGAGGCTGTTGCCGCCGCATCCTCCGCACCAAAGGCGCCATGCTGGTAGATGGTTCGGACAATCGGCTCCGCTGAGCTTGCGAGCGCCACCGCAGCGAGTGCCGATAGCGCAACGATTGAGCCGATGCTGCTGCTCATCCGCTCGTTTGCCTCGTCCACGCGGCCGGCGGCCAGGTCGTTCGAGAGCGACGGCAGGATGGCGTAGGAGACCGACTGTCCGATGAGCGAGGCCGGCACCAGCATCAGCTTGCGTGCGTTGCTCAGATGGGTGATGGCGCCCACCCCGAGCGTCGCGCCGAAGTAGCGCACCAACCACTCATCCACCGTCAACAGCGAGACGCCGATGAGCAGCGGCGCGGTGGCCAAGAGGTACGTTCGAAGTTCCGGGTCGTCGAGGTCGAGCCGCGGTCTGAACCTCACCCTCGACCAGGCGAAAGCCAGCGGCACCAGAAGGGCCCCGAGCGCCGCGCCGGCGAGAACACCCCACGAGAAGCCCGCGACCCCCATCCATGGGGCAAGAAAGAGGCCGCCAGCGATGATGGCGAGGTTGTAGACGAGCGGCGTGAGAGAGGCGGCCGCGAAGCTGCCACGAACTGTCTCGGTCGCTGTCAGCAGACCGCCGATGAAGAAGAAGAGCGGGCCCGGCAGGATGATGCGGGTGAGGGTCGAAGTTGTCGCCTGCTGTGCTGCTGAAAACGAGGGATACATCACAGCGACGAGCTCGGGTGTGAACCAGAGGCAGAGGCCGATGGTCACCAGCAGCAGGCAGGCCGTGAGCGTCGCAATGTTGGAGAACAGCTTCCAGCCATCGGCGCTCCGGCCCTCGCTAACCGCCTTCGAAAAGGCCGGAACAAACGAGATGGTGAAGGCGCCGCCGGCGAGGAAGTAGCTCAACAGGTCGGGCAGCCAGAAGGCTGCGAGGTAGGCGTCCGTGTCGGCAGAGGCGCCGAGCTTCCAGACCAGGAGGAGGTCTCGGAGCTGGCCCAGAATCCGGCTCAGGAGTGTCGATGCGGAGAGCAGCAACGCGGCCGAGAGGAGGGCGCTGCGCGTGGACCGCTGCGCGCCGGTGGTCTGGGGTTGCGTTGACACGCTGTGGTCTGGAGGCAATAAGGCAGGCGCGGTTCGGAACTTCCCCCGTTTGGCCTGTTATCTGAGCGAAAGCAAATCATGAGCGAGCACGAGGGAGTCTTGGAGTTGCGTCTTGCGGAGGGTCAAGAGGTGGCAGGTGCGGTGACCGCAGCGCTGCTCTCACTCGGCTGGCCCACGGGCTATGTGCGCGCCTCGGGCCGTTACGAACAGATCAGGCTCTCCGACGGGCGCAACAGCAGCGCGACCGTCACGCTGGCCGACGACGAAGGCGGTCTGCTGCTCTCGCTCGAAGGTGGCTGGGATGCGCGGAAGTCAGAGCGGCTTCGGCTCATGGCGACCGCCCTTGCGACACTCGGTGGACAGCCGACGCTCCGCGGAGGGCAGGTGCTCGGACTCGTCGCCGCAGACATCACCGTCTTGCTGCAGCGTAGCGCTGCTTTCGGCGCCGCTGCTTCGGTTGGCCAGCCGGCCCGCACGGTCCACGAAGTGGCAGCACCGCCGCCGGCAGCGCCTCCTCAGGTGGTCTCCCGCTCCACCCCGGCTCCCGTCCTGCCGCCCCGCCCCTCGACCTCGCAGGGCGGCTCCATGCGCGTGCAGCCTGCTGCACCGCTGAGCGGTCTCTCCTCGCCCCCTCCGTCGCCTGCAGCCGCGCTCGACTGGGGCGCGGTCACCGCCTTCTCCGCGAAGGTTCAGGCCGACATCGAGAACAGCGACGACGTGGATCTCGACCACCTCAAGCGCGGCGATGTGCTCCTGCATCCCTCCCTCGGTCGCTGTCGATTCCACGAGGCGCTGGGTGAGGACTCCGCCAAGGTGCTCCTCCCGAACCAGTCCATGCGCAAACTCATGATGCGGGTCTTCCGCGTCGTGCCCGCCGGACCGGACCGCGTCTTCAACCTCATCAAGAAGGACTGAGCCCTCCGCGGGACTCGGTGAAATGATGCACGAGCAGCCTCCCTTCTCAGCCTGGTTCCGCGCGCGGCTCGACGCACTCGCCTCCCACGAGCCCAAGCAGCTCCGAGACGAGGTTGTGCCTCCACACTTCCGCCGCGCCGCCGTGCTCATGCCCTTCTGGTACGACAACGGCGTCAAGACCCTCCTCACCGTGCGCACCGAGCAGGTCTCTTCTCACAAGGGGCAGATCTCCTTTCCAGGAGGACGCCTCG
>JBIIFW010000237.1:0-4574 GCA_044236985.1 Bradymonadia bacterium
CTCGAAGACATGCGGGCCGGCGAGCGGGTCGCCATCGACGACCGCAAGCGCAACCCCTTCGACTTCGCGCTCTGGAAGGCTGCCAAACCCGGTGAGCCGAGCTGGCCCAGCCCCTGGGGCGACGGAAGGCCCGGCTGGCACATCGAGTGCTCCGCGATGAGCATGAAGTACCTCGGCGTCACCTTCGACATCCACGGCGGCGGCTCCGACCTGCAGTTCCCCCACCACGAGAATGAGATCGCCCAATCGGAGGGCGCCTCCGGAAAGCCCTACGTGAACTACTGGATGCACTCCGCGATGCTCAACATCGACGGCGAGAAGATGTCCAAGTCACTCGACAACTTCTGGACGCTCCGGGACGTGCTCAAGCAGCACCACCCCGAGACCATCCGCTGCTTCTTCCTCAGCGCACACTACCGCAAGACGGTGAACTACTCGCAGAGCAACCTCGACGCTGCCCGCGAACGCGTCCGCTACGTCCACAAGGCCCGCACCGCGCTCACTGCCCACCTCGCCGCGGAGGCCGCTGCAGAGGCCGACCCCGCCACGGTCACCGATTTCCTCGGCCGGCTCTACGAGGCCATGGACGACGACTTCAACACCCCGGTCGCGCTAGCCATCCTCCACGAGGCGGCGCGCACCACCAACGACCTGCTCGCCGACAAGAAGCGCGCCAAGCTCCCTGCCTCCGTTGCCCGCCTCGCCGCGCTCGCACGGTTCTTCGACGCTTTTGCCGACATCTTCGGCCTCCTCGCCTCCGACTCCGCACAGACGCTCGAGGAGATCCGCGCCCAGCTCATCGGCAAACTCGGACTCGATCCCGCCTGGATTGAGGAGCGTATCGCCGCACGCGCCGAGGCACGCGCAGCAAAGGCCTGGGCCGATGCCGACGCCATTCGCGTCGAGCTCAGCGCGCGCCGCGTCGAACTGATGGACGGCCTCCATGGAACCAGCTGGGACATCGCCGCCGACCCCGAGGCGCTCGCCGGAGCCGCGGCCGCCGACCAATGAAGGCGCGCGCCGCCAACCCCTTCCGACTCGTCTCCGACTTCACGCCCAGCGGCGACCAACCCGTCGCCATCGAGCAGCTGGTCGCCGGCGTCGAGGACCACCACAAACACCAGGTTCTGCTCGGCGTCACCGGCTCGGGAAAGACCTTCACCATCGCCAATGTCATCGCCCGCACCGGGCTGCCGACACTGGTGCTCGCGCCCAACAAGACCCTCGCAGCGCAGCTCTTTCAGGAGTTCAAGGAGCTCTTCCCCCACAACGCGGTCGAGTACTTCGTCTCCTACTACGACTACTATCAGCCTGAGGCCTACATCCCGTCGTCCGATACCTTCATCGAGAAGGACTCCATCGTGAACGACACCATCGACCGTATGCGCCTGTCGGCCTCGCGCAGCCTGCTTGAACGCAAGGATGTCATCGTCGTTGCCTCCGTCTCCTGCATCTACGGCATCGGTGGGGCCGACTCCTTCTACGGCATGATGCTCCACCTCGAGCGCGGCCAGAAGATCAGCCGCGATGCCATCCTGCGCACCCTCGTCGAGATCCAATTCTCGCGGAACGATGTCGACTTCCACCGGGGCACCTTCCGTGTCCGCGGCGATACCATCGACATCTTCCCGGCCTACGAAGAGGAGATCGCGATCCGCGTGGAACTCTTCGGCGACGAGATCGACAACATCACAAAAATCGACCCCATCCGCGGAAAGCGTCTCGAAATCGTCCCTGCTGTCTCGATCTACCCAGCCAGCTTTTACGTCGTCAGCGTTGAGAGGCGGAAGAGCGCCATCCGGGGCATCAAAGAGGAGCTCAAGAGCCGACTCGCCCAGTTCCGCGAGGAGAGCAGACTGCTTGAGGCCCACCGGATCGACACCCGCACCACCCGCGACCTCGAGCTCCTTGAGACCATCGGCTTCTGCAACGGCGTCGAGAACTACTCCCGCCACCTCACCGGCCGCGCACCCGGCGAAAAGCCGCCCTGCCTGCTCGACTATCTCGGCGACGAGTGGCTCCTCATCGTCGACGAGAGCCATGTCTCCATTCCACAGCTCGGCGCCATGTTCCGCGGCGACCGAGCGCGCAAGGAGACGCTCGTGGAGCACGGCTTCCGGCTTCCCAGCGCGCTCGACAACAGGCCGCTGCGGCTTGAAGAGTTCGAGACCATGGTCGATCGGGTCATCTTCGTCTCGGCCACCCCGGCCGACTACGAAATCGCCAAGGCCGACGGCGTCCTTGTGGAGCAGCTCATCCGACCCACGGGGCTCCTCGACCCCATCATCGAGGTCCGGCCCGCACGCACCCAGGTCGACGACCTCGTCGGCGAGATCCGCAAGCACATCGAGATGGGCGATCGCATCATCGTGACCACCCTCACCAAGCGCATGGCCGAAGACCTCACCGAGTTCCTCCGTGAGCTCGCCATCGGCGTCCGCTATCTCCACAGCGACGTCGACACGCTCGAGCGCATCGAACTGATTCGCGACTTCCGGAAGGGCCTGTTCGACGTCCTCGTCGGCATCAACCTGCTCCGCGAAGGCCTCGACATCCCCGAGTGCTCGCTGGTCGCCATTCTCGACGCCGACAAAGAGGGCTTCCTCCGCTCGCATCGCAGCCTCATCCAGACCTCGGGACGCGCCGCCCGAAACCTCGCAGGCCGCGTCATCATGTATGCCGACCGCATAACGGGCTCCATGCAGAGCTGCATCGATGAGACCCTGCGCCGGCGACGCATTCAGGCCGAGTACAACGAGGAGCACGGAATCACCCCGCGCTCGGTGCGGCGACGCATCCACGACCTCGACCTCCCCGACGATCCCAACCAGCCGGCCGTCAGCGAGCAGCCACAGGAAGACCTCTCGCTCCTCTCCCGACCCCAGCTCGACGCCGCCATCTCAGAGACAAAATCCGGCATGCTCGCCGCGGCCAAGGAGCTCGCATTTGAGCAGGCCGCCTCGCTCCGCGACCGTCTCAAAAAGCTCGAGACGGCGCGCCTCCTCCTCTCCTGACAAGTCCATCGCCATGCTCCCTGCTCCCACCAACGCACCCAACGGCGGAACACTCCGGATCGTCCTGCTCGGCGCCATCTCTGCGCTGGCGCTCGGGCTCCTCTACCACTTCTCCGCGATCGACTTCCTGCGATCGGGCAGCGCCTCGGAGCTCCTCCGCTCGCTCGGACCCAAGGCACCCATCGCCTACGTGCTGCTCATGGGTGTCCTCATGACCCTCTGGGTTCCGGGTACACTCATCGTGCTTGTCGGCACCGCCGTCTTCTCCCCCAACGAGGCGCTGCTCCTCAACTACATCGGCTCCCTCACAGCCGCCCTCTTCGGCTTCGGTACGGCACGGCTCATCGGCGGCGACGCCTTTCAGCAGCTCATCGCCCGCCGCGCGCCAAAACTCCTCCGTTTCCAGCGAAAACTGACCACCGAAGGGTTCCTCACCGTCTTCTACCTCCGGCTGATCCCCACCCCCTTCAACGCCATCAGCTACCTCGCCGGGCTCTCCCCCGTCCCAGCCGCCACCTACCTCGCCGCAACAGCCCTCGCGATCCTGCCCGGCTCCTTCGCCTTCACCACAATCCTGGGCGCTGGCCTGGAGGTGCTCAAGGCGTACTCCCTTGAGCCCCTCTTCGCCCTGCGACCCATCGCGGGCCTGCTCGTCTTCATTGCCGCAGTCCTGTTGCCCCCCCGCATCAAGGCCCGCTACTTTCCCACCATGCCCGACGCAGATGCGGAGAGTGACGGCGGGTAACCTCGCTTCCCGCTTCCCTTTTTCTCGCGTTGCCCTAATGTGCGCCGATGATTATTGAATGTCCCTCCTGCCAAGCACGCTACCGAATCCGGGAGGAGAAGCTCCCAGCGGAGGGCGGTGGCATCAAGTGTCCCAACTGCGCCAACGTCTTCGTTGTCACGCCTGACGGGAAAATCGGCGAGACCAAGAAGCCGGATCTTGCACATGGTACAGAGTACAATGTCGCCGTCCGTGCAGCAGAGGCAGAGATAGAGCAGGCGCGCGCCCAGGCCGAGGCTCAGATTGCCTCGACCGCTGCTAGCGACGCTGGCATCAAGAAGTCTGTCTCGCGCTGGAAGGTCCGCAACGCCGGACTCGTCTTCGACTTCGCCGACCTCGACTCGGTAAAGCGCTGGCTCGCCAACCGCGAGAGCCTCGACGGCGTCGATGCCTCCGACGACCTTGGCCAAACGTGGTCGCCCGTCTCAGCCTTCGACGACCTCTCCGATCTTCGAAACGCCCGCAAGCCCGCGATCAGCATGCCCAGCGGCCAGCGAGATGCGGCGCTCGACCCGCCACCCGCGCGCGGCCGCACCCTTCCGCCCGCCCCAGCGACCACCGCCTCGCCTGACGAAATCCGGGCCGAGGCAGAGGCACGCCTCCGAGAGGCACGAAATAGCCGTGGTGTGACCGAGGCGCCCGCTGTGGTCCCCTCCAAGCGCGACGCCAAGCAAGATGCCGGCAAAGAGGAAAAGCCCAAGAAGTACGAACGCCTCGCCCCCGTCAGCGAGAAGCAGCATGCGCGCATCGCCTCTGGAAGCAAGGTACTGGCGGCC
>JBIIFW010000248.1:0-4400 GCA_044236985.1 Bradymonadia bacterium
CGGATTGCACGCCACAGGCACCGCCGATCTCAGCAGCTTCCTCCCCTTCCTTCCGGCCCGCTCGACCGCCTCCAAGAAGGTGCAGCTCGACAACGGGCTGACCGTCGATGGCGCACTCCGAGCAGGAGCGAGCCGACAGGCATCCTCTGGCCAGCCCGCTGCTCCGCCTGCTGCCGCAACGCCCGCGCCCAGGCCCGCAACGCCAGACGCCGCCAACCCTAACGGCGCCATCGCAGCCAATCAGGCCCGTGCTGCGATCAGCCGCGGCGACGCAGCAGAGGCCGCCAAGCTCCTCGAGCAGGCCAATCAGCTCACCCGCAACGACCAGCAGATCCTCTGCCTGCTTGCCGGCCTCTACGACGAGACCGGCGACAAGCTCCGCGCCTCCGGCTTTGCAGACAAATGCAAAGAGGCAGGTGGCACCCCGGAGCGCGTCTCGATCCCAGCAGCGCAGCCGGCAGACAGCCCCTCCCAAGCCCCCGCAGCCGAGCCATCGGCCCCGAGCCCGACGCCCGACCCCGCGCCCGCCACCACCATCCGCCGGCGTGTCCGACCGGCCACGGGCGACGGCCCGTAGCAGATGGATACCGGCGCGAGCTGCAGCGACTGTGGTGCTCCGCTCGGAGACAAGACCGCCAGCAAACGGTGTCCAACCTGCGCGCAGGCCGACGACCTCCTCTCCGGTCCACGCCCCGCAGCGGCGACCCGCCAGCAGCCAACACGGCCCTTCGATGAGGGCCGGATCCTACGGACCGGCGCGCTCTCGCAAACGACAACAAACCCCGTATCTACCATGGCGCGGCTCATGACCGCGGATGTCGAAGCGGCGGTTTCAGCGACCTCTGCCGCTCCCGGCGACGACGATGGGTTCACCCTCGCCGAAACCAGCGAGGCCGGCGCCGCCCGCGAGGCCTGGTCGATCGGCGTCGAGGCCACGGCGGACGACCGCACCGAGCCGCCCATCGCCTCCACCCGTTCCGCGCTACCGCCAGCCCTCCTGGTTACAGCCGGCCTGGTGGCCCTCATCGCTGTCGGAGCGCTTCTCTCCGTGACAGCCAAGCCCGGCCTCCCCGACGGCGCGGAAGGCAGCGGGCCGGCAGCAGCTCAGGCCGCGAGCGACCGCGATGCCTCGGGCAGCGGCCTGCAACCCACCGCCAATCCGGCGCCTGAGAAGCGCTCGCCGCGACCCAAGCCGGAGCCTGCCAACGCACCAACGCCCGCTCCCACAGGCGATGCTGGCGCCGCCGCTCTCCTGCCCTCGAAAGATGCGAACGCCGCTGCTGCAGCGCCCGGCGCGACCGCGCAACCCCCCGACTTCGACGCAAACATGCGCGCAGGGCGTGCCGCACTCGACAGGGGCAACCTCTCCGATGCACTCACCTCGTTCAAGGCGGCCGCGGCGCTACGCCCACGCTCCGCGGAGGCGGTCACCGGCATCGCGCGCAGTCAGGCAGGCAGCGAACAGAACGCCGAGGCCATCCGGAGTTTCGAGGCCGCCGTCGTCCTCAATCCCAACTACGCGCCCGCCTGGTCGGGCCTCGCCCACCTGCGCGAGACCTCAGGCAATCGCGACGGCGCCATCGATGCCTACCGACGCCTCCTCGCCATCAGCCCCGACTCCCGCGACGCAGAGATCGCCCGCGAGGCGCTCGAAGACCTTGGCGTGACAGAGCCGTGAGACTGCCGCTCGGCATTGCGATCGTCTCCTTCTCCTTCGCGATCATACCCGTCTTGGTCGGCTACCTCCTGCGCGCCTGGCACAGCCGCCGCTGGCGTCGCGCCCACGCAGCGGCACACTTCACAACCGGGGAGGAACGGCTGCAGCAGCTTACCCTCCGGCCGCCGCGAAGCCGCTGGTTCTGGCTCTTCCCCGCCCACACCATCGCCGGTGGTGCCGGCGGCATCGCGGCCGCGCTGCTCCTCTCTCCGCTCCTCGCCCCGCTCTCACTTGCAGGGGCCTCGCTCCTCCACTTCGACAACCTCCACGAGTTCCTCACGCAGCCCCTCTGTGAGGAGATCGGCAAGGCAGCGCCGCTCCTCCTCATCTACCGAACCCGCTGGTTCCGCGACACCTTGGACGGCATGATCCTCGGTCTTGCTGCAGGCCTCGGCTTCGCCGCCTTCGAGAACCTCCTCTACTTCGTCGTTGCCTACGACCGCGGCGGCCTCCCCGCCTGGACCACCTCGGTCTCCGAGCGCGTTCTCTTCTCGACCGCGCTCCACGGCCTCGCCTCCTCCTTCGTCGGCGCCTACTTCGGTGCAGCCAAGCAGAACCCCTCCGCTGCAATCCGGCGGCTCGCGCTGGTCGCCGGGCTCTGTGCCGCCGTTGCATTGCATGCCAGCTGGAACGGCCTCATCACGAGCGCCCACGAGCAGGCGAGCAGCGCGCTGGCGCTCGGCGCGCTGGCGCTCTTGGCAGCAGGCGCATCGGCCTTCTTCGTCCTCTTCCGGCGCGCCATCCGACCCGACACACTGGCCGACACGCTCACCACAAGCGAGCATCAAATCGCGAGGATGTGACCCGACTTCCGCTTCTTCGTCTGAAGATAGAAGCGATTGTAGCTGTTGGGGACCGCCTGAATGGGCGTCCGCGCCCGCACATCGATACCGAACTCCCGAAGCCCCTCCACCTTGGAAGGGTTGTTCGTGATCAGGTTCAGCGACTTCACGCCCAGCAACTGGAACATGCCGGCGGCGACCTCATACTCGCGAAGGTCGTCATCGAAGCCCAGATGCTGGTTGGCCTCGACCGTGTCCATGCCACCGTCCTGCAGGCTGTAGGCCTTGACCTTGTTGGCAAGACCAATGCCGCGACCCTCTTGGCGCATGTAGAGGATGACGCCCGCATCGAGCGTCCCGATGGTGTCAATCGCCGCCTCGAGCTGGTCGCGGCAGTCGCACTTCAAGGAGCCGAAGACATCGCCGGTCAGGCACTCCGAATGGAGCCGTGCCGCCACACCCTCGCGGCCGGCAACGTCGCCCTTCACGATGGCCACATGGTCCATCCTATCCTTCGAGTTGCGGAAGGCGACAATCTCAAACTTGCCGTGACGGGTGGGAAGCTGCGCCCGCGCGAACACCTCCACCGTCACGCCGCTCTCCATTGTCAGCTTCTCGCCAGGCGTGCCACGAAAGGGCACCGAGCCGACCTGCGACGCTCTTGGGTTGATTTCCGACACGCTGGTTCTCCTTGGTGGAACAGGATCGCTGGTAGGCGGTTGAAGGGGACCGGACAAGGTCTCACCACTGCCTAAGCACCCGCCACTTCGATGCACCTTACGCGGCTACAGATTCGCGGCGCGGCGAAAGTTCTCGAAACCGGATCTGCGCCTGCTCCGCCAGACCCTCCACGAACAGCTCTCGCGACCGCGAAACATCGTAGTGGAGCGCGTGGTAGTAACGCTGCCGCTCGTAGCTCGGGATGATGACGGCAGGGTACCCATTCGCGAGCAGCACCTGGTTTGCCAACAGACGGGCTACCGCAGCGCTGTGCTTCTCGAAGGGCCAGATCTTCACAAACCGGTGGTGCACCTGCACCGCAAGATCGATCGGGTGGAGACGACTGCTCATCAGATCTGCCTCCGCAAACATCATCCCGAGAGCCTTGTCGATCTGCTCAGGCGCGACGACCTCGTGCTTGAACTGCTCTGTTGCACCGGCCTCTTTGCGCATCGCGCCAGCCTCGACCCGACCCGTCAGCCAGCCGAGATAGGCAAGCGCCTGACCACGGTTCAACGGCTCGGCGCTGGCTCCGACCTCACGCATCCGCTGGTAGGCCGCTCTGAACCGTCGCGCCCGCTCAAAGGCGGTCCGCTCCAAGTGCGCGCCTCCAACCTCGCCCTTCAAGGCACGGTCAAGAGAAGCCGCATCTATGCCGAACCCTTCGACTGAGAGTTCATGGTAGACCCACCCTTTGGTCAGCCGCTCATGCATCGCTTCACGGCGCGAGGCAGGCGCGCTCCACTCCACCCCAATGAGCTGATCAAGTTGTTCGTCGAGCTTCAAGTAGCAGCGTTCCATGGTCCCTCCGTCGGTCCACGAATCGTGCGCTTCCCCAAGTGCCCGTTCTCCGCTTTCCTCTGGTCGACCACGACCTGCCGACACTATGGAGACTTCTGCCATTCAATGCAAGCGGCGGCCTGCCGGCCTGCTTCATCTCTCCCGACGCGAACCTGACGCCCCGATGCCCCCAGCCTACCACACCGCCTTCGTCGCGCTCGGCAGCAACCTCGACGACAGGCTACGCTGCATCGACGCCGCCACCGCGCAGCTCGCCCGCCTCGCCTGCGGGCCCATCCGGCGGTCGCATCTCTACGATACCACCCCCATGTATCTCGAGGAGCAGCCCCGATTTGTGAACGCGGTCGTCATGCTGGAGACCGACCTCGACCCGGACGCGC
>JBIIFW010000078.1:0-9188 GCA_044236985.1 Bradymonadia bacterium
CGTAGCAGAGGTGGCAGCACTCATGGTCGATGCCGGCCTCTTCGTGCTGGCAGCCTTCGTCTCGCCGAGCGCGGAGGACAGAGCGCGGGTTGCCGGCCGGCTCGGCGCTGACCACTGGCTCGAGGTCCATGTGGCGACGCCGCTCGAACTCTGCGAAGCCCGCGACCCGAAGGGACACTACGCCAAGGCGCGGCGCGGCGAGCTCGCCAACTTCACTGGCGTCTCGGCACCCTACGAGGCCCCGACGGCGGCTGACCTCCGCATCGACACGGCAGAGACCACGCCAGCGCAGGTGGCGACAGCGGTCGTGGCGGTGATGGCGGCGCGCGGTTGGCTCAATCTCGACAGCGAGCCCGGCCCGGACTGACCCGTCAGGGGGTGACGGGGGTGGGCAGCGCGAAGACGAGGTTGCGGTAGATGGTGGCGGAGGCCCGCCAGCCCTCTTGTCGGAAGACGCGGCGGGTGAAGTCATCGAAGTCGAAGAGGTCGACGTCGATGGCGCGCAGGTAGAGGTTGAAGGCGACCGAGGGCGCCGCGGGGCCGGCGATTTCGCCGAGGGCGGCGCTGAATGCGGGGAAATCGGCGAGGGTGAAGGAGGTCTGGTCGCCCGGCACAAAGATGTTCCAGCGTGAGAACTCGATGTTCCCCGCGCTGGCGGAGATGCTGTAGAAGTCAGGGCGGCGCTCTGTCGGCCCGAGCGCCCACTCGACGTATCCACCGGTGAGTTCGGTCGCGGTATCGGCGGGGACCACAAAGCGGGGGACGCCAAGCAGGTCGGGCATGATGACCATGCTATCGTAGTTGGAGATGCCGGTCGCATAAGCGACCGAGGCCGGTACGGTGCCAGTCGCCGCATAGGCGCCAGCGCGGATGTCGATGCGAACGTTTTCGAGCGTTCCGTCGAGGGCCGGCAGGCCGGACGCGACGATGACGGGCTGGGTGGTACGGGCATCGGGCAGCCCCTCGAAGTAGCCCTCCGGGCCAAAGGAGAAGGCGAGGTGGGCTGCGAACTGGGCGGGGAAGGTGCCGGGGATGAAGCCCTCCACAATGGCCGGCGCCGAGGAGAGTTTGATGAGGAGGCTGCGGTCGAGCGGGATGTTGCAATCAATGGTGGCGCGGACGGGGTCGCCGCCGGGGCGAGCGGAGAGACTGCGGGTAACGCCGAGGCGGAGCGGGATGAAGACGGTGCGGTCGAGGTTGCCGTAGCCGCAGACCGCGATGGCGGCGTAGTCGCCAACGCGTGTCGTGATGGTGAAGGGGCCCTCGGCGGTGCGGAAGGCCTCGAGGCCGGGGTCGGGGTTGACCCAGCCGGCAAAGAGGCGGGTGGTGCTGACGATGGCGACGGGTTGGAGTCCGACGGGCGGCACACCGAGCTTTCCGAGGCCGGTGAGGAAGCCGATGAGGGTGCCGAGCGGTTCGGCTGCAGGCGGCGCGCAGGCCGGGTCGGTCGGGTCTTCGCAGGGAGGCGGCGGCAGCGGGTTGAGCATGAGCGTGACGTCTCGGGCGTCAACGCGGACGAGGCTTTCGGTGCTTCTACCGGCGGCAAAGGCTGTCACCGTTTGCGGCCCGCGGAGCCTGCTGTCGATGAAGGTGAGGCGTCCCGTGGCATCGGTAACGGCGACCAGGGCTTCTCCTTCGCGAACGCCGATCTGGACGGTTGCCCCCTCGATAGGGTCGTTGGAGCCAAGCTCCAGGACAGAGACCCGCATCTCGCCTTGCAGTGCGCCGCCCGAGGTTCCTCCCGGGATGACCGCCGGCTCCTGGTAGCGGAAGAAGCCGGGGAGTTCCGTGCGCTCACCGCAGCCGCGCACCTCGATGCGTACCTTGCCGGGCGCATGCGCCGGCGCGAGGGCTGCGAGCAGGCCGGTGCCGCGGAGCTGCGTCGGCGCCGCGACGCCGTCAAAGAAGAGTGTGCAGGTGGCCGTGAAGCCGTCGCCGGGGAGGTAGACGAGCGAGCCGCCGCCGGCGCTGCCGGTCTGCGGAAAGAAGGGGTCGAAGCGACGGTCGCGGAGCCAAGAGACCGTCAGACCCGTGTCGAGGGTCAGCGTGCCGATGCGGGCACGGAGCGGCGCCGTGCCGGGCGCGCCCGGAGGCAAGAGGAGGTCGGCCGCGCTGCCGCGGTTTTCGACCAGAGAGAGGCTGCTTCCGCCCACAAAGAAGGAGGAGACGGGAGCCAGCCCGCTCCCCATCAGCGTGGCACCGAAGCCTGCGGCCGCGCTGCCGGAGCTCGGCGAGATGCGTGCGAAGTCAGGGAGTTCGACGAAGGTGACAAAGGCGCTTCCGAGATAGGCGCCGGCCTCGGAGAATGCTTGGATTTCGACCGGACCGGCCGGTGTTGGCGGCGAGAGGAAGCGGACCAACGCGGCGGTCGCCTCGAGCACGACGGCCTCGGCCTCTCCGACGCGGACTGAAGCGACGCCTTCGAGCCCGGCGCCGAGGAGCGAGACCACCTCGCCGCCGCCAGCAAGCAGGGTGTCTGGCAGCGCACGCTCCACGATCGTGCCGGAGGCCGCGTCGTCGTAGGAAAAGGCATCGGGCAGCCAGTCGGAGCCATCTTCGCCGCAGTCGAGCGCAAGGTCCACAGTGCCGGGCAGCCCCGGAGGGACGGTTGCGCTCCAACGCCCTGCCCCGTTCTGCCGCAGCGTTGCGGCCTCCGCACCGAAGTAGAGCAGGCACTGTTCCGACAAGCCAGCGCCTACGAGTTCGGCCTCCAAGCCACCTGCGGTCGGCGCGCGGGAGGGCAGCAGCGCGCTGAGTTGGGCCGGATTCCGGTAGGTAAATCCGTCGGCAAGCCGGGCGAGGCGCTCATCGAAGGCAAGTACCTCAACGGCGCCTGCGCTGCCGCCCGGAGGCGCCTCGAGCAGCACTGCCTGGGTGGAGAGCCGCCGCACCACCTGCGCTTCGCGGCTGCCGATGAAGAAGCGGGTCGCATCGCCGAAGCCTGCGCCGGTCACGAGCAGGTCGTAGCCCCCGGCGAGTTGGCCACTGGCTGGCGCGACGGCCTCAACAACGAGGTCTTCGAGGAAGACAAAGGGCTGCTCGAAGGTCGTCGAGCCACCCGCGGTCACCAGTTTGAGCAGGGCAGGGCCGGCGGGGCTGGGCTCGGTGAGGAAGCTGAGCGTGTAGTCGTCGATACGGTCAACGCGTGGCAGGAGGCGACCGCCGAGAAAGAGCTCGATGCCCTCTGCGAAGCCTGCGCCTTCAACAAAGACGGAGGTGCCGCCGGAGGTGCTGCCACGCAGGGGAGTCACGCTCACAATCTCCGGCGGAGCGAGCGGCGCTGCCGTGTCTGCCAAGGTTGTGTCGTCGCTCCCCTCCGCGGTATCGGCCCGCTCGACGTCGCCAATCGGCTCGGCATCGGGTGTGGCGTCCGGGGTTGTGCCAGTATCGCGCTCAGCCGCCGCATCGGAGCCTTCGTCGGCGTCGGGATCGAGCCACCAGTCGGGCGGCGTGGTGTCTGCGGGCACGCCCTCCGGTACCGTCGGAAGATCGCACGAGGCCAGAACGAAGGCCAAGAGCAGCAGGACAGTAAGCCGGAGACGGTGCAGCATGCAGCCCAAAGTAGTCATTTTTAGGGGCAGCGCCAGATGCTTCGGCGCAGGCGCAGGCAGGTCAGATCAGATGGGCGAATCGGAGGGCGGTGACGGCCGCCGCTAGCGCAATTGCCAACTTGAAGGCGCGCACCGGCAGCCGGTTCGCGAAGGTCGCGCCGAGGTGGCCGCCGACCAGACTGCCGAGCGCGAGCGGCAGGCCTACGCCAAAGTCGACGAGGCCGCGGGCAACAAAGACGGTGAGCGCACCAACCGAGAAGACCAGTGTGAGCAGGGACTTGAGGGCGTTGGCCTGGGCGGGCGTCAGCGCGCCGAGCCGGTAGGCTGCATAGGCGTAGAAGAGACCGACGCCGGCCTGCACAGCGCCGCCATAGAGGCCGATGGCCCCGAACACCGCGTAGGTTGCAGGCCGCGAGGAGCTGTCTGAAGCGGAGGCGGCCGGCGGCGCAATCAGGCCGAAGGCGTCGGCCGCGGTGAGCAGCGCGAGCGCGGCGAAGATGATGGCCAGCACCCTGCCCGCCAGTTCGGTCTGCATGAGTGCGGCGGCCTCGGCGCCGGCGAGCGTCGCGACGAGCGAGACAGGGAGGAGCCGGAGCGCGAGTTTCCAGGGAATCGCGCCCTTGCGATGCCAGACCACCGTGGCGCTGAGGCTCTGCGAGAGGACGCCGAGCCGGCTCGTAGCGTTGGCGGCCATGGGCGGGAGCCCTGACAAGGCGAGGACGGGAAGACTGAGCAGCGTGCCGCCGCCTGCCACGACGTTGACCCATCCTGCAACCAGCCCTGTACCGAAGCCGAGGGCTGCGAGGGCTTCGGGGCTCACGGCCGGTTGAGCGCGACCGCGGCGTCTGGCGCGGCGAGCCCCTGCCGGAAGGCGACCGAGATGGGGGTGAGGCCGGGGCTCCCGAAGAGATGGAGCGGGTAGGCCGGCTGGAGCTTTGCGCCGGAGGCGTTCTGCGAGCCGAGCGACGGCGCGCCATCGGTGTTCTCGAGCCAGACGGCGCCAGCTCGGACGACGAGCCGCTTGCTGCCGTCGGCCGAGATGGATGGGTCGATGGCCAGAAGAGAGGGGTCCACGGTGTGGGCTGAGACCGTAGCAGCACCCTTGTCGAGCGCCTCGACCCGGAGCTCCCCGCCGCGCAGCACAGACTCCATGATGGTCTGGTCGCCGGGCAACCAGCGAAGGCGGGCACTGGCCTCGTCGGTTGTCCACCGCACCGGCTTGCCGATGGTGACGCGGCCATCGAAGAGCCGCACCTTCACCAGCTGGGTCGCACCAGCCACATTCTTGGCGACCACCGCAAGCTCCGTTGCTCGGACCGAGGCATGCACATGGGCCTGATCTTCGAACAAGACGTAATCGTAGCCGGCGCAGACCGCGAGGCGTGAGAGGCGGCCATAGTAGGCGCGGCGTGCGTCACCGGTTGCCGCGGGGACGGGCGAGAGGGTGAGATCGTTGGCCCGTCCCTGGTAGTGGGTGGAGCGGGCGCTGTGCTCGTGCATCGAGTCGAAGCCCTCGGTTACGCGGACACGGAAGGCGGGACCTCCGGTCAGCGGGTCTTGCCACTCGCGGGCGACCAGGTCTGCGAGCCTGACCAGCGCAGCGGCGGCCGCCGGGTCCATGAGGTAGTCTTCGTCCTGATGGTCGCGGCGGTCCACGGCGGCTTTCGGTGCAGGGGGCCGCATCTCCTCATTTTTGAACTCCAGACGGTGGAGCGCGCTGCTGCGGCGCAGGTCGCTCAAGGCGGCGAAGGCGCGATCGCGGTCGAGGCGTTCATCCAAGGCCACCCCGCCGACCACGTCGGCCTC
Organism: Bradymonadia bacterium; assembly: GCA_044236985.1. Lineage (GTDB taxonomy): Bacteria > Myxococcota_A > Bradymonadia > REDH01 > REDH01 > CAIWGR01. Next base: position 5,358 of record JBIIFW010000078.1, read on the forward strand.
GGTGCGCTGCGGTACGGAGCCGCGGGGCGCCAGATTGCCGCCCTTGCAGGAGGAGATCTCGCGCTCAACGGCTACGGGCTGCGCACGGACGACCAGGTCGCCAAGCTGACGGACCCAGAAGTTGGCACGCTTGCCATCGCGGGTGGCCTCGCCGATACCGACGACGAGATAGGAGTCCATGGAGGGGTGCCAGCCGAGCAGCTCAACCGCGGCGCCCGGCTCAACGGGTGTTGCAAGGGGGAGTTCGAGGCGCACCGTCTTCTGCAGGCCGGGGTCCCACGGTGTAATCCGGAAGCGGCCGAGCGTCTTGCCTAGCGGGAGCGCCTCGGTCTGCTTGGCAGTCAGGGTGGGCGAGACCGAAACCTTGAAGACGACCGAACCTTCAACAGCGCCCGGAGGGACTGTCATGGTAAGGCCGCCCGAAACCACGGTTGATGCAGCCGCACCGACCGTAGCGGTTACCTGCGACGGCGGAAGGTCTTCACGCACCGCAGCGGGGGGCTGCACGACCGGCTCGGGAAGCGCCGGGGCCATGACCGCTGGCAGCGCGGGCTGCTCCATCTCGGCGGTGGCGCAGCCTCCCCACGCGAGCGTGAGCAGCAGCGACCAGAGCCCGAGGAGCCTATGGTTCGACGATTGCATCAGACGGCCCCTACCACCTTGGCCGCCGAGCGACAACGGTGCGGGCCCTCCTCGGCCCGCTAGGGCTTGAAGGCCTCAACAACCCAGTAGGAGGTCACGAAGCCGAGCTCGAGCACCTCGTAGCCGCGGACACGCTCACAGCGCACGATTTCGAGTCCCGGCGGCATGGAGGCTTCGACCTCCTCACGGGTACGGCGCCAGAGCGAGACCTCGCCGTAGCGGTGTTCGTAGGCCTCGCGCTGCACGCCGCCCCAGTCCACCCGGTCTTCGACGGTGAAGAGGGCGCGGCCGCCGATGCGGAGGACGCGGTGGAGCTCATCAAGCGCAACATCGAGGTGCTCGACGAACTCGAACATCGCGAGCGCCAGGACCACGTCGATGCTCTCATCGGCGATAGGCCAGCTGTCGCCTGCGTTGGCGCAGTGCAGTTCAATGCCCTTGATGGGACGCCGATTGCGCGCCTTGTCGAGCATGACGGGCGAGATGTCGAGGCCGGTCAGTTCGCGTCCGGCGCCGGCCAGCGTCTCGAGAAGCGCGCCCGTGCCGCAGCCGGCATCGAGCACATCCTTGAGCGGCGGGACAATGAAGGGCCACTCCGCGAGGAGACGGATGGGGTCCCAGCCGAGCAGGCGGAGGTCGGCGTCGTAGCGGGGAGCCATGCCGTCAAAGAAGGTCCGTGTTTCTGCAGCCGCGGTTACCATGAGGCGAGCTTCTTCCACTCGGCACGCAGGCGCGGGTAGCGTGGCAGGAAGATGCCGGGCGACGGCGGGGCCGCGAGGCTGCGTACGGCACCCGAGGGTAGGAGGGCGAGCAGGCCGAGGCCCCGCTCCTTGCAGAGCTCCGGCAGCCAGATGGGGGCATTGTCAGCGGCGAACCAACGCCAGTTTGCGGCGACAGCCAACAGGGCATCGGCACGTTCACCGGCCTCTGCGAGCGAGAGGCCCGAGGCGGATGCGACTGCGTGAAGCCGGTCTCCCCGACCCTGCACATGGATCCAGATTGTCTCTGAGCCGGCGACGCTCTCGCCACCCGTCTCTTCGTAGCGAACGGTGAGGAGTTCGTGGGCCGGCAGCGCCTGCCCGAGCGACTCGGACAGGGGTGTGCTGGTGGCGCGCTGCGTTTCTCTCTGCATGGATTACCTTGGCTTCGTGGAAGGAGTGATTTTGGTTGCGGCGGGAGGCGCCTTGACGCCGAAGGCCGACTCGCTCTTGTCGAGCAGCTGCAGCCCCGAGCCTTCGCCTTGCGGTGCTGGGGCATCCGGCGCTGCCACGGGCGCGGCGCTCCCCTCCATGTCTGGGAAGCCCATGTAGTTCTTGCCCTGAAACGGAGCTGTGTCGATGGGCTGCAGCGCGACGGTCGCAGTGCCGCCGAGGGAGGGCGGCACGGATTGGAGCGCGGTTACCTCGGCAATGCAGGGCGGCGCGCCGTCCACGGTCTGCATCACCCGGAACCAGAGATAGCCGGGGTCGGCGTCGGAGGGCAGGGTCAGGAGGTAGCGACCGCCCTGCCCCTTCAGCTCAGCAAAGCCGACGCGCTGCGACGACTCGATGAAGCGGGTGAAACTGGAGCGGTCGAGGGTGCCACGGCTGCTGTTCAGGAAGAGGCTGAGATCGCTTGGCCGGCAGCCGGCGCCGAGCGGGGTCTCGATGACCACGGCGGCGGGGGAGGCGTGGCTGCCCCGAAACCTGAAAACGAAGGTCCAAGGTGCACGGGTGCCGGCAGCGGTGGCGAAGACGCGGGCGCCCTTCTCACCATCCGTTAGCCGATCAGCGACGCCTACGGTGCCACCCTCGCCCGGCGTGGGCCAGGCCTCTGCCTGGATGGCGATCCGCTCCCAGTCGGCCGTACTCTCGGCAAACTGCTCGGGCGTACCGAGGTCCAAGGAGGGGCGCAGCGGCGCTGTTGCGCAACCTGCGACCAGCAACAGCGGCATCAGCCTGTGGGCAGCGAGGCTAGGCAAACGCATCCTCGTCGTTCGCATCCCAGGCCGAGATGAGCTCGGCATCGTGGAGAATGCGGGAGGCGAAGCGGCCCCAGATCGGGCTGATGAGCACCGCCTCGCCGGCAGCCAGGCGCTTGGTGAGATAGATGGCGGCGAACCCTTCCGACGCGTCGTCGGAGACCAGGTCGAGCGGCTTCCGCGTGAAGGGCGTCAGCAGCTCGCAGCGGCTGCCCGCAGCGAGCCCCTCCATACCGAGCTTGCGGCGGTCGCCGTGGATGGGCGACAGGTGCACCAACTCTTCGCGGCCTTCCGAACGGACCAGGAGTGTCACTGCGGGATGGCCGTCAAACATGACGGGGCCGGGCAGGATAAGCGAGGAGCCGTCGGGGCCGAAGGCCTGCGTGACCACAATCGAGACTTCGTCGGTGACGCAGAGGGCTTCGTAGGCCCCGGTCGCGACCTTGGCTGCTGCGGCTTCTGGCAAGCGGAGGCTGGTGGTCGAGGTCATGCGGGCCGTCTCGAGAGGAGAAAGAGAGGAGCGAAGTGGCCTCCTAGGTTGCGCCGCTCGGCGTGGTCAAGTTCGGAGGCGGGCGCGGGCGGCGCAGCGACGCAAAAGCGACGCAAAAGCGGCGCAAAAGCGGGTGGCGACCGTTGAAAGTTGCCCCGTCTGCCGACTAGTATCCGAGGCCCTATCTTCTCACGCTGCCGACGGCGGGGCCTGCCTTGTGCCCGAACTTCAGGACGGTTTCCTGTGCTTGAGCAGCCCACTGAAGCATCCCACAAGACCTGGTTGACGCTGGCGCTCTTCGCGCTGGTATCGGCCGCGGCGGCGGCCACGCCGAGCCCCTGGTGGGAGGGGACGCTGCTCGACATCGAGCCGGTGCTGCCGTGGGCTGCACCGGAGCAGCCCCTGGAGGCGGCGGCGGAGGAGCTGCTCGCGGCCGCTCCGACGGAGGCGCCACCGCAAGCGGAGCCCCTGTTCGAGGCCTCCGGCTCTGCCGATGCGCCTAATGGCTCCGCGGAGATGAACGGTGCCGAGGCCGGCTCAGGTTCGGGCTCGGGTGCATCGTCGATTCCGGCTTCTGAGGGCTCGGCCGGCGCAGCGCCGCCTGCAGTCGCCCCACCCGCGGTCGCCTCGAACGACCCCGTCATCTCCGACGCGCCGCCGACCGCGGACGAACTGCGCCAAGTGCGCCCCGCGATTGCAGCGCTGGTGGCGGAGCTCGACCCCCCGAAATCGCCCATGG
>JBIIFW010000079.1:0-9185 GCA_044236985.1 Bradymonadia bacterium
CGGGCGGTTCGCAGGAGCGGTGAGAGGTCGAAGGGGAGCGACCACTCGCGCCTGCCGAAGCCACGCTGCAACAGCCGAAAGAGCTCGGCTGAGGAGAGCGGCGGCCCCTCAGCCACGAGCAGCGCCGCCTGCTCCGGCGCCTCGGTTACCAGGTGGGCCAGGAGGTCGGCGAGATTCGAGGCGGCAACCATGCTCCGGCGGTTGTCCTGCGCACCGAGCGGCCAGGGGATCCCGCGGGCGGCGAGCATGAGCAGGCGCTCGAAGTGACCCTCGACACCGGGCCCGTAGATCATGGGAGGCCGGAGGATGGTCAGCGCAACATGGCTGCCTTTGAGTGCGTCGCGAACCGCCTCCTCGCCCTCGAGCTTTGAGGAGGCGTAGGGGCTCTCGGGGCGTGTGGGGCTGAGCTCCGTAAGCGGTCCATCGGAGGTCTCGCCATGGACCTTCAGGGTGCTGACATGGAGGAAGCGGGAGACACCGGCAGCGCGTGCGGCGGAGGCCAGTCGAGCGCTGCCCTGGACATTGACCTGGTAGAAGGAGGCGATGGCGTCGGTGCCCTCATCGTCGGCGTGAGGACGGCGCCCGGCGAGGTGGACGACCGCATCAACGCCGCGGAGGAGGCGGGTCCAGTCGTTCGTTGCGCCAAGGTCGCCGACGGAGACTTCGGTGAGCGCGATATCGGGGGCCCCGACGCGGGGCGAGCGGGTGACGGAGACGACCTGATGGCCGGCCGCGAGGAGCGCTGCAACGGTTGGCCTTCCAACAAGACCTCTTCCGCCGGTGATGAGGACGCGGCTCACCGTGCCCCCCGGCTGGCATTGACCGCGCAAGCAGGCGGAGGCGCCACGGAAATCGTGCAAGGCTCTGCCTTGGTCCGAGTGTGAGCGCCGACCTCCATCATGCTATCCGAGCGGGAGCAACCCTGCGGCCTGCAGGATCATGATGAAAACCGCCATGAGGCTGCATCCGGCGACGATGCCCGATGCGATGGGGACCATCTTCTGCTCGCAGGAGGCCTCGTTGAGCTTGGTCCAGACGACCGTGATCAGCGCGCCGAGCAGGAAGGAGAAGCTGTTGCCGAAGGGGATGACCATGCCGAGGCCAAGCCCTGTTGCGGAGGGGAGGTACTTTCGGAGATTCTTGGGGGCGAGGCCCTCTGTGAGCGTGAGGAGGAAGCCGAGAGAGCCACCGAAGATGATGCCACTGAGGATGGTCGGGTGCATGGTCGAGATGCCGCGGCTGAGCAGCTCGGCGACGCTCTTCCAGACCTCGGCGGCCGGGGCGGGGAACTGGCTGGTACCGAGGGCGCTGGCGTCGGGAACGAAGAGGTACCAGGCGGGCACAATGGCGAGCGTGCCGCTGATGATGCCGATGCTCTGCGCGATGGTCTGCTGGCGCGAGTTGGCGCCGAGCAGGTAGCCGCTCTTGAGGTCGGTAAGGAGGTCGGCGGCGGCACCGGCGGCACCGGCGGTCACGCCAGCGGTCATCAGGTTGGGGATGGGCTGGTTGGGGATCGCGGCACCGTAGAAGAGCTGCGTGACCTTGCCCATGGCGCCGATCGGGGTGGTGTCGGTCTCACCCGTGGCGCGGCAGGCGACGAGCGAGAGCACGAAGGCCATCGCGACGGCGACGATACCCCAGTGGAGCGGGATGTCCCACTCGGTGTACATGATGATGATGCAGCCAAGGCCCGAGATACCGGTTCCGATGACGAACCAGGAGTTGGGGACCTCGATGTGGGCAATGGGGTCGTGCGCGGCAACCTGCTTCTTGCCCGAGAAGAGCGCACCGAGCTTGGAGATGCCGGCCACCATGGACTTCCACTGGAAGAGCGCCGCGGTGAGGCCGGCAGCGACCATCATGGAGGAGCCAGTCCAGAGACCCCACTTACGGATATTGCCGGACGAGAGGGTCTCGGAGGAGAGGGCGCCGGAGGCGTACATCTCGCGGAGCACGCCGGAGTCTTCGAGCCATGGGCCAACGATTCCAAAGAGGGCGAAACCCGAGATGACCATCGAGAGCGAGGTGCGCATGCCGACGATCATGCCAGCCGCCGTCATGAGCGGGTCGACGGGGAAGACGAATCCGAGCGCTCCGAGCTGCTTGCCGCGGAGCATTCCCGAAAGTTCAATCTCCATGGGGAGGAGTAGCGGGAACCCGTCGACCCCTGGCTTCACGGGGAACACCCGCTGCAACAGTCCGGCCATACCGCTCTGCCACCACTGAAGCAGGGCGCCGATGCCCATGGACCAGAAGAGGGCCTGGGCCTTGATGAGCGCCTCTCCACCGGAGGCGTGGAGGCTGCGGAGCGTTTCTGCCGCGGCGATGCCGCTGGGGAACTTGAGCTGCTCGCGGTTGATGAGCTGGCGCTTCATGGGGATGGCCATCGAGACGCCGAGGAAGGCCAGGAAGGCCGTCCAGGCCATGAGGACCTTCCAGTTCATGTGGACGCCGGTCAGCATGAGCTGCGCCGCGATGGCGGAGACCATGGTGCCGCCGGTGGAGACGCCCGCGCTGGTGGCGGTGGACTGCATGCAGTTGTTCTCGAGGATCGACATGGGCTGCTTGGCCCAGCCGAACTTCAGAAAGACGGTCCAGATGGCATAGGAGAGGATGCAGGAGGTGATCGCGACGCCAAGGCCCCAGCCGGTCTTGAGACCGATGTAGAGGTTGGAGAGCGACATCATCATGCCGAGAATCGAGCCCATGACGACAGCGCGGACCGTCAGCTGCTTGACGGAGTCGCCCTGATAGTAGGTGTCGAGCCAGACTTGGTCCCGAATCTCTTCCGGAACCTCAGCGAGATTGGGGAGCGCGCCATGGGGCGCAGAGGCGACAGCTTCGCTCGACATGCAGACTTCTCCAGCGGGGAACCGGAGGGAGGTTTGGCACGACCGCCTGAGTCCTGCAACCTTTCCGCGACAGGTCGCGCGCTACTTTCTACGCCGCCGCAGCGGAAGAAGTGCGAGGCCGACGAGGAGCCAGGATGGGTCGAGCGGCGCTCCTGCGGCGGAGCAGGCACAACCGGAGGCCTTGGACTTGGCACCCGTCGCGCTCTCGAGGATCTCCACACCGTTGCCCGAGCCATCGCCCGGCGCATCGAAGTCGATGCCGTCGCCCGGGTTGGCATCGGCGCCACCATCACCGGCCGTATCGAGGGAGGTGTCTGAGGTGTCTGCCACGGTCGTGTCGGTGGTGTCTTCGACGGTTGTGTCGGTGGTGTCTTCGACGGTTGTGTCGGTCGTGTCGTCGACGACATCGGCGTCGGAGGGGCAGCCCGTCGGGGTTAGGGCAGCCTCGAAGGGGCAGTCGTCGGCGCCATCGAACCGTCCATCTCCGTCGTCGTCGGGGTCGCAGACATCGCCGAGGGCGTCTTCATCGAAGTCGAGCTGATCGGCGTTGCTCACGCGGGGGCAGTTGTCGCTGGCATCTACGACACCGTCGCCGTCAAGGTCGCCATCGCAGGCGTCGCCGGGCGGGACGCCGTCTCTGTCGGCCTGGTCCGCATTAGCGACCAAGGGGCAGTTGTCGTTGCCATCCCGGATGCCATCGCCGTCATCGTCGGGGTCACATACATCGCCGAGCCCGTCGAGGTCGGCATCGGCCTGGATTGCGTTCTCATCGGCGGGGCAGTTGTCGGCCTCATTCGGGAGGCCATCGCCGTCGAGGTCTTCGTCGCAGGCGTCACCGAGCGAGTCGCCGTCGAGGTTGTCCTGATCGGCGTTCGCAAGGCCTAGGCAGTTGTCCGCAGCGTCGGCAACCCCGTCGCCGTCGTTGTCGAGATCGCATGGGTCGCCGAGACCATCACCATCGGCATCGGCCTGCTCGGGGTTGCTGAGCCCCTCGCAGTTGTCGCCGCTTCGGAGAGAGAAGCCGGGCGGCGGCGTGGCGGAGCACTGCTCCGAGGAGGAGGCCTCACCCACGCCGTCAAAGTCGAGGTCGAGGAAGTAGCGTCGCGGGGTCGCAATCGCAGGGTCGCGATCGTTGCAGTCGTCAGCGGCAGGCGTTCCGTCGCCATCGATGTCGGCGTCGCAGAGATCGCCCACCCCGTCTCGGTCTGTGTCGGCCTGTGTCGGGTTGCTGACGAGCGGGCAGTTGTCCGAGCCATCCGGCAGTCCGTCGCCATCGTCATCGGCGTCGCAGGCGTCGCCCTGTCCGTCGCTGTCGCTGTCTTCTTGCGCAGTGTTGGCGAGCAGCGGGCAGTTGTCGTCGTTGTCGAGGATGGTGTCGCCGTCGTCGTCGTCGTTCACGGCAGCCACCCGGATCTCGACGGTGTCTGGCCCAGCCGTCGCGCTGCCGTCGGAGACCTGCCAGGCGAAGGAGAGCGTGCCGACAAAGTTGGCAGGAGGAGCATAGGTCAGTTCGCCCGTCGCCGCGTCGACAACGGTCAGCGTGCCCTCGCTCGGCGCGGTCACGACCGAGAAGGTAAGCGGGTCGCCATCCACATCGGTTGCCGCCAGGCGGAAGGTAGCCGAGCCATCCTCGAGCAGGTCGAGGTCTGGCACCAGCCCGAGGACCGGCGCATCGTTGACGGGCGTGATGGTGATCGAGACGGTGGCGGATGGGCCGCAGCCAACGGCATCGCAGAGCGAGAAGGTGAAGCTATCGGCGCCGAAGAGGTCTGCGTCTGGGCGATAGGTGAAGTTGGGTGCACCTGCTGCAGCCGGTTCGAGCGAGCCGCGGGTTGGCCGCCTATCGAGCCGAACGGTGACGGCATCGCCCTCCGCATCGGTTCCGCCGAGCGCGAAGGTTAGTGCGCCGTCTTCGCGCACGGCTAGGTCGAGGGGCGCGGCAACGGGGAGGTCGTTGACCGGCGTGACCCGGATGGTGAGCGTTGCGGGGGCCGACTCGAGTCGGCCATCGGTCACACGGAAGGTGACCTGCTCCTCGCCGGAAAGGTTGGCGGCGGGTGCAAAGCGTGCGCCCAATCCGGCAACAGCGGTGACCGCGCCGAGCGTGGGCGTGCCGTCGAGGACGAAGGTGAGCGGGTCGCCGTCCACATCGGTCGCAGCGAAGGTGAAGGAGGCGGCCGTGTCTTCGGTCGTGTCGACCGAGGAGGGTAGCGCGACGGGTGCGTCGTTCACACCCACGACATTGATGGTGACGGTTGCCCGGTTGGAGAGCAGATCTGCTTCATCCACGACCTGGAAGGAGATGGAGTCGGGTCCGAAGTAGTCGGGCTCCGGTCGATAGACGAGGTTGGGTGGGAGCCCGGAGAGTGTGCCATGGGCGGGCGGCGTGCGGACAATGTAGGCGAGCGGGCCACCGTCGGGGTCGGAGGCGGTCAGCGTGAAGCTGCGGGCGCCGTCCTCGTTGACCGAGATGGTGAGTGGGTTGGCAATCGGCGGGCTGTTTACCGCGACGAAGGTAACGGGGAGGTCAAGCGTCGCCGTCGCACTGCCGTCAGAGACGGTGACGGTCAGGACGCCATCGCCGTTGGCGTTGAGGATGGGAGTGATGCCGAGCGTGCGGGCCGCGGCAGCTCCCGCAAAAAGGAAGCTGGCGCCATCCATCAGCGCGGGCGTGAGCGAGGTGGCATCGAGCGTGAGCGAACCCACCGCCGTGTCGGGGTCTGAGAGGGTCAGCGGGATGGTCAGCACCGCGTTTTCGGACCCCGCGCCGTAGAAGCCCGCAACGACGGTCGGGGGATCGTTCACAGCGACGACCGTGACGGTGCGCGTGACCGTGCGGCTGGTTCCGCCCTGCCCGTCCGTGAGCGTGTATCGGATGGTCCGGTCGCCGGGTGTGGGATTGTCGCCGGTCGCGGCGAAGGAGATGGCAGAGAGCACCGCGCTGACCCTGGCGAGGGTGGCGGCGGCGTTGAACACAATGGTCAGGTTTGCACCATTGGCGCCACCTGCGAGGGTGCCAACCGCAACACCGGCGACCCGGACCGAGGTGCCCACAAGGGTGACTGCGCCGGTGCCCGAGCCTGCGCCCAGCGTGAGCTGGTCGGTCGGAAGGCCTGCTGCTGCATAGGAGACCGACAGGCGGCCGGTGGCGAGCGCAGCCGTATCGCCGTCTGTGACGGTGGCGGAGGAGGCGAGGGCAACGCTGGCCTGGTTCTCAGTGTAGGTGACCGTGCCGCCGCCGAAGTTGATGACGGGCACCGCGCCGACCTCCACCGCGCCAATGTCGGGCGCAGCAACGCCGTCGCCGTCGCCATCGAGCGGACGGGCGGAGCCGCGCTGGTCCTGTGCAAGCAGGATGACGGAGCTGGCGGCGTCGATCAGGGGACTGCCCGCAGCGGGCAGGTGGGTTGGCGTCGTTCCGCCGTTGGCAGCGAGCGCAGCGAGCAGCCCGCCTGTGGCAGCGAGGTAGCTCTGGGTTGTGCTGCAAGAGGCCGAGGCCTGCAGCGCAGCGCCGGTGTTGCCCGTGACGGCGGTCGAATTGAGGCTGCAGCTGCCGCGCCCTGCGCTCAGCAGGCCGCTCGCGGTCGCACCCGCGTTGAGCGCGAAGGTGGAGAAGTTGGCAGCAAAAATCGCCGCCGCACTGTCGGCAATGTTCACGCCGCCAGCAGTGGTGGCGGAGTTCCCCGAGAGGGTCACATTGGTGAGCGTCGCCGTGCCCGCTGCAACATAGATGGCACCACCGGCACGTGCGGAGACGCTGCCCGATACGGTGCTCTGCAAGAGAGCAAGCGTGCCACCATTGAGGCGGATGGCGCCGCCCCCTGAGGTGGCGGTGGTGCCCGTCGAGGCATTGTTGAGGAGGTGGCAGCCGGTGACTGTGACCGCGCCCCCCGAGACCAGCAGTGCGCCGCCATCTGCGCGGCTGCCGCGGGTGAGTCTGAGGCCGGAGATCGACACGGTCCCAGCGCTGACGGAGAGCAGACCGAAGGCGGTGGCGCTCGTCCGGTCCACGGTGAGCACATCAGCACCTGGGCCAAGGATCTGAACGTTGGAGGTGATCGCGGGTAGCGCTATCGCCTGCGAGATGACCAGCGTACCGGAGAGGCCGCGGAGGTCGATGATATCGTCGCCCGGGAGCGTGTTAGCCGCGGTGATGGCCTCACGCAGCGAGGTGGGGGCGGTCAGGTTCACCGCAGGGTCGAGCAGGGTATCGACCGTGATGGTAGCCGCTCGTCCGGCTGCGGGCACAACGAGTGCCAAGGCCAGAACCAGGTGACACAGGGCCGCTCGGAGCGAGGATGCGCCCAAGGCGCGGGGCAAAAAGATGGTCGGCATCGCCAACTCCGTCGAGAGAAGAACCGATTCCGACCCGCTATTGCTTCGTTGAATCAGAGGCAAGTAGGCGGCGAGTTGCCAAGAGCCACACTCCGGGCAGGCGCCGAGGGCAGTGGTAACGGTGTAGGTGCCGGGGGCCGCCGTCAACGATGATGTAGGAGACCTCACCCGGCTGAAGCGCCATGGTCATTGATGCCGTCGAGCCCGTACCGTTGACGCACTCCTGCTCGCCACCATGCTGGGTGCAGGTGTCGGCGCGGCAGTGGAGGAGCGTGTCACATGCAGAGCGAAGGTGCAGTCAGCGTCGCAACCGTCACGATTGGTCGTGTTGCCGTCTTCGCAGGCCTCGCCGAGCTCGCGGACACCATTGCCGCACGAGGCTTCAGGCGTCCCCGACCCATCCGTTGAGCTGCCGTTAGCGCTGCCGACCTACCTGTCTGCAGAGGCATCGCCGGAGGCATCGCTCGAGCCGCCGCTAACGACCTGCGTGGGGTTGACCGTCGCGTCGCCGCCAGCGCCGGTGCCGCAGCCGGCCAGCCAGGAGAAGAGGAGAACTACACCGGCGCTCACACCAGCGCGCCAGAGGACTGGAGGCCGAGATGCCATGAAGGTTCCGACGAAAGCGTGAGGCGACACGCCTTCTCCATGGAGCCTCAAGACCGAGATCGTGCATTCAATCGGATAGCGTCTCTCTTCTGCCAGATTGTTACGGGCAGCCGCCGATGTTGACAGACAGGTCGTAGGCTCCGGCGCCACCATCGAGCGAATCGACGAAGAGTGACAGAGTGTCGCCCGGGCCGACCGTGACCTCCAGGCTGGCCGACAGACCATCGGACGAGGGGCTGCAGGCGAGCTCTGCGTCCGGGGCGCCGCAGGTCGAGGTGCCGTAGTAGAGCACGGGGCTGAAGGCGTCGCTCCGGACCGTGACACAGGCGGCAACATCGATGGGGAGCGGGAAGGCCAGGTCGAGGCCCCAGACCTGCTCGTTGCCGTCGAGGCCGCCACAGCTGCCAGCAGTGATGTTGGCACCCTCCGCCAGATTTCCTGTGTTGGTTCCGAACGGATTGAGTGGCAGCGGCGCGTCGCAGGTGCCAACGGCCGGGACACAGAGGGTGGAGGCGAGGCAGTCAGTATCGTCGCAATCGATGGCTCCGTCGCCGTCGTCGTCGAGGCCATCGCCGCAATCCAGCTCGGAGGCGGGGAGCGCACAGGCCGGGTCTGCATCACAATCCGGGTCGGCGCAGTCGACGGCGCCGTCACGATCATTGTCGACGACATCTGTGCAGCTGGTCTCCGACCTCGGAACAGCGCAGGCCACGTTCCCGGCACAGTCGGGGTCGGCACAGTCGACCGCACCGTCGCGGTCGTTGTCGATCCGGTCGGTGCAGGCGGTCTCCCTTACCGTGCTGCCACAGGCGCCGCCGGTGATGTTGAGCCGATAGGTACCACCGAGCGCAGCAAAGCCATCCACCAGAAAGAAGACATCCACACCGGCCGTCACGGAGACCTGCACCTGCGAGGTCAGCCCGCCGGTATCATCGTTGCAGGCAAGGTCGGTGCCGGCGCCACCACAGCTGCTCCGCGCAAACAGCACTGTGTCGTAGGTCGAGCCGGCGGTCGTCACGCAGATGAGCCCGCTCTCGGTCGGCGTGAAGCGCCAGACCGCCTCGGGGGCCGTCGACCGCACGCAGGAGGGGACATTCTCGTTCACCAATCCTGAGGTCAGCCCGGAGTAGCGGCCGTAGCTGGTGGCCACATTGGGGCTGGCGCAGGTCTGCGGCACGGTGACGCAGTTGGGGGCGCCGGTGCACTCGTTGTCGTCGCAATCGATGAGGGTGTCGCTGTCGTTGTCGATGCCGTCAGCGCAGAGTTCGAAGACAATGCAGCTAGCTGAGCCGATGCAGTTGGTGTCGAAGCAGTCGATCGCGCCGTCGCCATCGTCGTCGGTCCGGTTGGCGCAGTTGGTCTCGGGCGGCCGAATGCAGATGGGGTTGGCAT
>JBIIFW010000081.1:0-9114 GCA_044236985.1 Bradymonadia bacterium
CATCGCGACCTTCATCACAGTCGAGCGCATGCTCTTCTACAAGAAGCACAAGGCCGATGCCCAGGCGCTCCGTCAGCTCGTGATCAGCCTCGATGGCGGTAACATCGACGCCGCCGTCACCACGCTCAAGGCCGGCGCCCCAGGCATGGAGGTCAACGTCCTCTCTTACGGCCTCCAGCAGCTCGACAAGGGCGGCCGCGCCGTCGAAGAGCTCATGAACGGCGCGCTCGTTCGCGAGATTGAGCGCTACGACAAGTCGCTCTGGTACCTCGCCACGCTTGGTAACAACGCACCCTTCATTGGTCTCTTCGGTACCGTTCTCGGCGTCATCATGGCCTTCGACGCCATGGGCCAGGGCGGCGGCGACCAGGCTGCCGTCATGGGGCCCATCGCAGAAGCGCTCATCGCCACCGGTGTCGGCCTTATCGTCGCCATCCCGGCCGTTGTTGCCTTCAATATCTTCAAGCAGAACGTCAAAGCCGCTCGCACCAACACCGAGCTCCTGACCCGCACGCTTGTCGCCCACATGTTCAGCGAAGAAGACAAGTAGTCCGTTCTGGTGGGCCTCTCAGCTCACCTTCGGTTCTGTGTTCTCCTAGATAGCAGGCAAACACCATGGCAGGCTCAGCAGGCGGCGAAGACGAGGACATGATCGAGGGAATCAATGTAACCCCCCTCGTCGATATCACGCTCGTTCTTCTCATCATCTTCATCGCGACCTCATCGATCATCATCAAGGCCGAGGCAGGAGTCACGCTCCCCGACGCCAAGACGGCTGAGCAGAGCGGTCAGGGCCTCATCAACCTCACTGTCTTCAAGGAAGGCTCGAGCAAGGCCCTCATCTACATGCAGGGGCAGATCGTCGAGAACCAGGCCACCCTGCGCCGCGACCTCGAGGCCGAAAAGAAGCTCGACAAGGACGTCAAGATTGTCATCTCTGCGGATCAGCAGATTGAGTATCAAGAGGTCTCCGACCTCGTTGATGCCATCCGCAAGGCGGGCATCTCCAACTTCGCACTCGACGTCATGAAGGTCGACTAACGACGGCCTCCGCCGTCTCGGACAGGGCCGCTCCTCTGCGGCCCTTCTTCGTTTTTGCCCCGGGCGCTTCTGCTCACCGCCGGGACCGCGCGCCTTGAATCCAGGCGGAGCACCCTCCGTTTCCTACGCCGGCTACATAGACCCTGTCCAACCGAGTCCAACCGACACTGGGCCGCCGCAGCGCTACCGCCGTAAAGACATGGGGTCCGCGCCACTCCCACGCGGGAACCCCGGCCGCCTCGACGCTGGCGCATGGCGGCGCAGAGCGCGCCCTCGGCCCATTTCGAGCATCTGCAGTCACGCCACACGGGCGGTCCGGATGGTGGCGCAGCGCAGCCATTCTGCGGTGTTGCGGGGGCCGCGATGCGACCATCGAACTACCCGAACCTGCACTGCTGCGCTCGGCCCAGCAGCAGCGCACCCTACTGCGCGCACCACCTCAGGCCTGACGCGCTGCTGCAGCGCTACGGACCGACTCTGCCCGACGAGACGATCCGCTCGGGATACTTCCGCATCACCTCGAGGTTGGTCGGCGGGATCAGCTGGTGGATGAGCGGGTAGAGACGGCCCACCGTGAGCGGCCCTAGGCCAACGCGGTTCGCGCCATCCTGCTTGCCCGCGGTGACCGCGAGCCGGTGTCCGGTCGAGCGGACATAGGCGCCCAGGTTGACCTCGTACTCTCCGGGCCGCATGTTCATCGGGAGCTGGAACAGGTAGCGATCCTCGATGATCTGGCCTGGCTTCCACCGGTCGGCGGGATACATCGAGTCGCCGGGCACATGGTCTGCCGGCGCCTGATACCCCTCCTTGTTGTTGAGGTGGAGGAAGAAGTTCAGGTCTTTCTCCATGGGGCCCGGCACCCTCCACCAGGTGGTGACCATGATCTCATGCCGCTCGAGCGTCTCTGCGCCCCGGCTGGGGTCGGTTGCGTTGTCGATGCGGCTGCCGAGCAGCTCGAGGCCGCCCTCGAAGGTCGCAGTTACACCACCCATGTCGGCCGGCGGCGCATCGAGTACCACCTCGCCCGGCGTCTGCTCCCAGAGGTCGCGGCGGCGGAAGAGCGAGAGGTAGTAGCCGCGCGACCGCTGCCAGGTGCGCACATGGACGTAGTCCTTGCGAAAGCGGGCATCGCGCCAGATTTCGAACTGGTAGGGGTTGTTGTTGTAGGTATCGCCGAGCGCACCGGGCCCCGGGTCTTTGGCGAAGGCATCAGCGATGGCCTTCTGACGCGAGTCGGGGGTGTAGATGGTGAGGATGGCCCACTCCGGGTTGCGCTTGAAGTAGTACTCGCGCATCTCGGCGTTGAACTTGGGCTTGTTGCCGTCCGGGTCTGAGCCGATGAAGGCGTGGAGGCCGTAGCTGTTCCGCGCGCGCGCCACGGTGAAATCGACGAGGCCGATGAAGTCGAGGAAGTTGATGTCGGGCGCATGGTAGGGGGTTGAGCCGACATCCTGGAAGGCGACCAGTGCGCCGGGCCGCTCGTGTCGGACGAGGAACTTGCCGAGGTCGGGGTGATAGGTGCCGGTGAGGTCGCCGTGGCCGTTGAAGCCGTTCATCTCACGGTAGGTGAAGGCGAGGCACTGCGAGGCCGCCGTGAGGACGAGCAGCCAGCCTGCAAGCGCTGCGACGCGGGCCGCGGCGGGGAGCCTCAACTGGGCGAGGAGGTCGAAGAGCTCACGCAGGCCAATGGCGGCGAGGAGCATCGCGAAGGGCAGGGCGGGCAGGTAGAGCCGGTGCCAGTGCATCTCGTCGACGCCCACTTTGACCATGAAGGCCATGAAGAAGACGGTGACCGTTGCGATGGTCAGCTTCTCGAGGAGGAGGCGGCGGTTCAGGAAGGCGAAGGGCATCGCGAGGGTAAGCAGGCCGAAGTAGTTGAAGCCGAACATCTCGCGCAGCTTCTTGAGCCCCTCCTGCCAGACAAAGTCGCCCGCCCCGGTCTTCACGTAGAAGGTGTTGGGAAAGAGGCCGCCGTAGTAGCTGTAGCGCCAGGCGTGGAAGGGGGCGGTGATGCCGAGGATAACGGCGACCCAGAGCCACATCCCGCGGTCGATGCGCCGCTGGCGGGCGGCCTCCACGAGCAGCCAGAGGCCGAAGAAGATGGGGAAGATGTGGAGTTCGGGCCGGGTGAGGCAGGCGCCGGCGAAGAGGAGGGCACTCATGATGTAGCCCCGCTCGCTGTTGGCCTCGCGTGCCCGCCAGAGCGTGTAGGCGCCCGCCATGGGCAGGAGCATGGCGAGGGGCTGCTCGAGCCCCGACTTGGACCAGAGGGTGAAGCTGCTGGAGGTGGCGAGCAGGAGCGCGCCCCAGAGGTAGGAGGCGTCGCGGCGGAAGCCGGTGTGGCGTCCCATCGCGCGTGCCATGACGATGAAGAGCGGGATCGCAAAGCCGAAGGCGAGCCACTCGCAGACCTGGAAGAGGTCGAGTCCGAGCGCCTCGAAGGGCGCCATCAGCACGGTCCAGAGGAAGTTGGTGTAGCCCTCGACCCGCTCACCCGTGTTGAAGACCAGCCCTTCGCCGTGGATGAGGTTGTAGGCGTAACGGAAGGAGATGTAGCCGTCGTCTTTCACGAACTCGAGCACGGTCAGCAGGCCGATGCCGAAGGGGATGGCAGGGAGCCACTGGAGCCAGCGGGCCGCCGATGTGGGCGGCTCGTAGGAGAGCTCCGGGTCGGGCTTGCGGAAGAAGAGGAGCAGGAGGGCGAGCAGCATGGTGCCGCCGACGGCCTGGGCCCAGCCCTTCCACGGGCGTAGGTGGGGAAGCAGCTGCGCGACGCGTGCCGAGGCGGGCGAGAAGCTTCGCATCGAGCTGTCGGGTTCACCGTCGACGAGGTCGATGTGGCCCAGGGCCATACGGTGGTCGGAGGTCTTGGGCGACAGGGTCTTGAGTCGCTTGTAGCTCTTGCGGTCGTAGAGGCCGGTGAAGAGCTGCAGTTCGCCTGCCTTGCAGGTTGCGGGGAAGGAGAGGGTGACCTCGCGGGTCACAGGGGTGGTGGACCAGGCCGTCGGTAGGTTTGCGGCGTCGGCGGGGAGGTCGGTGGTGGTGCGGCAGCCGCCCTCGCCTTCGGCGTGAACGAAGGTGGTGTAGTCGGCGTCGAGCGGGCCGCTCGGCAGGTAGGTGAGGCTAACCTTGGCGGTGCCGCCCGGCTTGGACTCGGCGCTGAAGGAGGCCTCGGTGAGGGCGAGCCCACGGTCGAACCGGACCCCGTCGGAGCTGCAGGCGGTAAGCGCAAGGCCGAGGACGACGAGGGCCAACAGGAGTGGTCGCATGGGGGCTGTCCGGAGAGAGGTGCGTCGAGGGTTGCAGGGGTAGCGGCAGCGGCAGAAGCGCGTCAACCTGCGCGGGCGCAACGGCTGCTCGGCCGTGGGCAGGCGATGGTGCATCACAGCACGGCAGAAGCGCCCATCGGGCAAGGGTTGACGGGGCCTCCGGCGGTGCTAGAGCGCGAGCTGTCTGGTGCATCCGCGGGGAGTCGCCAGGCGATCCGCAACCGCCGACGCGGGCACATCCTTTCGGGGAGCGCCACGCGGTCACGGCCAAGGTCGAGGGACCCCATGACCCGCAACATGTTCAAGTCGAAGATCCATCGTGCCGTCGTCACCGACGCAGACCTCGAATACGAGGGCTCCGTGACGCTCGATACCAACCTCCTTGAGGCGGCAGACATCCTGCCCTTCGAGGCCGTCCACATCTGGAATGTGACGCGGGGCACCCGGCTGCAGACCTACGCGCTCGAAGGGCCGCGTGGGTCGGGCGTCTGCTGCATCAACGGCGCCGCGGCCCACCTCATGAAAAAGGGCGACAGGGTCATCATCGCCACCTTCACCGAGCTGTCGGACGAGCAGGCCAAAAGCCACCGGCCGACCGTCGTGTTGGTGAACGACCAGAACCAGATCACCCACGCGAAGGTCGACGAGATTCCCGGCCCGATGCGTCGACTCGCGTAGGCAGGGCTTCGCATGACCAGTGTGGTCGCACTCTCAGCCATCGTGGCCTTCGCAGCGAGCACGGTGCTCTATGTGGGAGAGTTGTCGGCGCGCGAGGGTCGGAAGCACCAGACGGGCTTTGCGGCGCTGCTTGCGGCGCTGTTGCTCACGCTGGTGCTGGCGGGTGAACTGGTGGCTGCGCGAGGTCCGGCAGCGCTGCTCGCACCGGGCGACAACCTGGTTTCGCTGACGCTGCTGCTGGGCATCGTCTATCTGGTCGCGCAGGGTTCATCGGCCACCCGGGTTGCGGGTGTGCTGGTGGCGCCGGCGGGTACCATCTTGCTGAGCGCCTTCTTGCTGCAGGTCCCCATCGTTGAGTCGGCCTCGCCGGAGCTCCGCGGCATGCTGCTGCTCCACATCGGACTGTCTGTGCTCGGGCTCGGCATGCTCGGGGTCGCTGCCATCATGGCCGCAGTCTATCTGGTGCAGGAGCGGCTGCTCCGGCAGCGCCGGTTCGGCGTGCTCTTCCAGCGTCTTCCGGGACTGCAGGAGCTCGACGACGCCTACTACCGTCTCGTTGTGGGCGGCTTCATCATCTACACGATGGCCGTGACGCTCGGCGTGGCCTGGTCGCTCTCGGCGCCGCATAGTGGCCTCGACCTCCGCGTGCTGCTCGGCTCCATCTCCTGGCTCTTCTTTGCGGGCGTGATCCTGTCGCGGGTGAAGAGCGGCTGGCGCGGGCGTCAGGCTGCCTGGCTGACCATCGCGGGCTGCGTCGCCTGCTACGCGATCCTGGGCCTCTACAGCGGTGGTGGCCGATGATGGGCAAACTCTGCCTGCTCGGCGTCAGCCACAAGAGCGCGCCGGTGGAGGAGCGGGAGCGGCTCGCCGTGCCCGATGCTTCGCTCCCCGACCTGATGCGCGAGATGGTGGCGCTGCCTTCGGTGAGGGAGGTTGCCGTCGTCTCGACCTGCAACCGGGTGGAGTTCATTGCGCTTGCCGACGAGCCAGAGGCCGTGGAGGGCTTCATCAAGCAGCGCTTCGGGCTGACCGATGAGTGGATGGCCCGCCACGCATACGAGTATGGCGGCCGCGACGCGCTCACCCACCTCTTCCGCGTGACCAGCGCG
Source organism: Bradymonadia bacterium (assembly GCA_044236985.1). GTDB lineage: Bacteria > Myxococcota_A > Bradymonadia > REDH01 > REDH01 > CAIWGR01. Next base: position 6,098 of record JBIIFW010000081.1, read on the forward strand.
CTCGATTCGCTTGTGCTCGGCGAGTCGCAGATTCTGGGCCAGGTGAAGGAGTCGCTCTCGATGGGGCTTTCGTCCGGCGCCACGGGCACGGTCATCGGCCGAGTCTTCTCCCACGCCATCCGGACTGCCAAGCGGGTTCGGACAGAGACGGGGATCTCCGAGAGCGCGGTCTCCATCAGCTACGCAGCTGTTGAGTTGGCGCGAAAGGTCTTTGGCCGGATCGACGGCCGCCGGGTGCTGGTCATCGGCGCGGGCAAGATGGGGGCGCTCGCGGCCAAGCAGCTCGTGCAGGCGGGTGCCGGCCAGGTGGACATCTGCAACCGGAGCGTGGAGCGGGCGCAGGCGCTGGCAGCCGAACTGGGCGGCAAGGCGCACGGCTTCGAGGCGCTCGGGCAGCTCCTCGAGGAGGCCGACATCGTTATCTCTTCGACGGGTGCGGCCGGCTTCGTAGTCAAGGCCGAACTGGTGCGCGAGGTCGTGGTCCGTCGGAAGTATCGGCCCCTCTTCTTCATCGACATCGCGGTCCCCCGGGACATCGATCCGGCCTGTGACCAGCTCCAGAATGTCTATGTCTTCGATATCGACGACCTCGAGAAGGTGGTCGACGCCAACCTCTCGACGCGGCGCGCGGAGGCGATCGCGGGGGAGCGGATTGTGACGGAGGAGGTGGCGCAGATGGAGCGCTGGTTCGCCGAGCACAGCGTGGTGCCGACCATCGTGGAGCTGCGCAACCACTTCAACGCGACGAAGGAGTCGGAGGTCGAGCGGATCCTGCGTGCCCACCCGTCGCTGCCGCCCGAGCAGCGCGAACTGCTGCATCGCTTCGGCAACCAGCTCATCGCAAAGCTGCTGCACGGTCCCACGGTTGCGCTCCGCTCCTCCACTGCCAGCGCCTCCGACCAGCAGCTCATGCTGGCAACCTCGCGGCTCTTCGGGCTGCATGAGCAGGGCAGCGAAACGCCTCACGCAGGTGCGCCAGCCGAGGAGCAGGAAGGATGAAGCAGCTTCTTCGACTCGGCACGCGGGGCAGCCCGCTCGCGCTCTGGCAGGCCGACCACATCACCGAACTGCTGCTCGCGGCGCACCCCGGGCTGACCATCGAGCGGGTCGTCATCAAGACGGAGGGCGACCGTGTGCTCGACCGGCCGCTCATCGAGATTGGTGGCAAGGGGCTCTTCATCAAGGAGCTCGAGGAGGCGATGCTCGACGGCCGCATCGACTTCGCCGTTCACAGCCTCAAAGATATGCCGGCGGCGCAGCCCGACGGGCTGGTCCTCGATGCCTTCCCGACCCGGGCCGAACCCTTCGATGTGATGGTCTTTCGGAAAGAAGGAATGACGCTCGCGACGCTCCCTGCTGGCGCCCGTATCGGCACGGGCTCCATCCGCCGGTCGATGCAGCTCCTGCGGTACCGGGCCGACCTCACGATTGTCGGCATCCGCGGCAATGTGGGTACGCGGCTCTCCAAACTGTCTGGCGACGACGGCCTCGATGCCGTGGTGCTCGCCGAGGCTGGACTGAGCCGCCTCGGCCTTCTCGATGGCCTCCACTGGGAGCGGCTCGGCGTGGAGGTCTCGCTGCCCGCACCCAGCCAGGGCATCCTTGGTATCCAGGCTCGGAGCGACGACGCCGAGACGCGGGCACTCCTCGCGCCGCTAGACGACAGCGAGGCCCGCCTCTTCGCGCTGGCGGAGCGCGCCTGCATGTTGGCGGTCGGTGGCGACTGCAAGACGCCCTTCGGCGCCTTCGCAACGCGGAGCGGGGATGGGCTGCGCATCGAGGCACGGCTCATGGATGAGGATGGCTGGACCACCGAGGGGAGCCGCATGGTGATCCTCCGCGAGGACCCCGTCGCGCAGGCTGAAGAGCTGGGACGTCGCCTCGGCGAGAACATCCTGGAGCGGCATCGGGCCCGCGACGGCCGTCCCGGCCGCGTCGATGGAGCGTAGCGGCGCACTGCCGCAGCGGCGGCCGAAGCTGCTCTGCCTCCGCGCGCCCGAGGAGGCCCGGACGATGCTGGAGGCGCTCGAGGCGGTGGCGCTCACCGGGCTTCCGCTGGAGGTGCTCCGCTACGAGGAGAGCTGGCAGCAGAGCGCCGATGCCGCCGCGCTCGCGGCCTCGCTGACCGCTGACGATATCGTGGTGCTCACCTCGCGGCGCGGCGTCCGCGCCTGGCACAACCTCTGCCTCTCGCTGGGCAGCATCGCGCCCGCGACGCCTGTCGCCGCCGTGGGAGGCGCGACGGCGGCAGAGGCCCTCCGCTGCGGTTTTACGGTGGTTCTCACGGGCGACTCCGATGCGCTCGGTCTGGCAGAGCAGCTTGCTGCCTCGCCGGGTGCCGGCCGCCTCATCTTCGCGGTAGCCCGCGAGGCCGCTTCCGCGCCGCAGCAGCTCCTCGCGTCGAAGGGGAGGGCGGTCGTTCGGCTGGAGACCTACGCCGCGGTGCCCGTCCCGACGCTCGCTTCCAGCCTCTCTGCGCTGCGTCCTGAGGAGGTTGCGGGCATCATCGCGACCTCGGCGAATCGGCTCGAGGCCTTTGTCTCTGCGCTGCCCGCTGCGGGCCGGGAGGCCTGGCTCGCGCTGCCCTACTTCGTCATTGGCGAGCGGACGGCGGAGCGTGCGCGGCTGCTCGGTGCAGCCCGCGTCAGCATCGCCTCTGGCGCCTCCACGGAGCGGTTGGTAGACGCCGCGGCGTTGGCCCTGTCGGGTCCTCAACACGGAGAGAACGAATGAGCGGCTCCTTCCCCATGATTCGCATGCGCCGCATGCGTCGCGACGACTTTTCGCGCCGGCTGATGCGGGAGAACCGCCTTACTGCGGACGACCTCATCTACCCCATGTTTGTGACAGAGGGCGAACGCACCGAGGCGACCATCGCCTCCATGCCCGGAGTCTTCCGGCTCTCCATCGACCTGCTGGTCGAGCGCGCTGCCGAGGCCCATCGGCTCGGCATTCCCGCGGTCGCCATCTTCCCGGTCATCGAGGCCTCCAAGAAGGACGAATTCGCGGCCGAGTCA
>JBIIFW010000004.1:0-29376 GCA_044236985.1 Bradymonadia bacterium
AGATGGCCGACGAGGGCAGAAGAGGGGGCGCGACGCTCCTGATCTGCCCGGAGCGGACCGAGAACCTGCTCTTGAACGTCGATGGGGTACAGTCGCGGATGCGCGTGGTTGTGGCGGTGGTGCAGCAGCCCGAATAGTCGGCGAGCCACCGGCCCGTCTGGAAGGGAGAGAGGCGATGAAGGTACTGACAGAGGTCATCGGAGATGCAGCGGTTCGTCGGCAGATCGTCGATGCGGCCGTGGGCCTGGTTGAACGGGAAGTGGAGTCGAAGGGCGGCATTAGCGGCTTTGCGATCAAGCAGGGCTTCAAGGCTGTGCGCGGACTCAAGAATGGCCGCATGATTCATGATGTTGTGGATGGCCTGCTCCCGGAGTTTGCCGGTGCGATCGCGCCCCTCCACGCCGAGTATGCGGCGGCTCCGACGGCGGCCGGCTTTGGCTCCTACCTCTCGTCGCGTGGCGACAGAGCCGCCAACGCGCTGCTCGCCATTACCGACGCGCGCGCCCGGAAGACGGAGCACACGGTACTTCGCAAGACCTACGAAGCTCTGCGCTCCACGGGCGAGAAACATGTGAAAGAGGCGCTGCCCGGCGTGGGTCAGCTGGTTGACCGCTTTACCAAGTCCTGAAGCCTGCAGCATCGAGGCAGCTGCGTACCTCGGGGATGCGGCCGACGATGAGCCCCTTGGCGCCCATCTGCGCCGCCGCCTTGTACCGCGCCGCGCGCTGCGGCTCCGGGGCATGCTCATCCTTCATGCTCATCCAGAGGTAGAGTCCAAGGCCACGCCGACGGAGCTCCCTGCGGAGGAGCGGGTGGGCGAGTCGATGATGGATGGCGAGTGACGAGGCGCCGGTGCGCTCGATGGCCGCGAAGGGCCAGGCCTCGAAGGCGCGTTGGCGGAGCGCGAGGCTCTCTGAGCCGATGAGGAGGCCGAGGTCGCCGCGGAATCCATGGCTGCGACAGGCGGTGAGCGAGGCCTCGCCGAAGGCGGTGATGAGGCTGTCTGCGAGCATGCCGTGGTCTGCCAGCACCGCCAGCGCCGGCGCTACCAGTTCGGTGCGTTGGTCCTTGAGCTCAAGGTCGAGCCGCGCGCGACCCGCGAGCAGTTCACAGACCTGATGGAGCGTGGGGATTCCCTCTCCGTTCGTCATCTTGGCGGCTGCCAGTTCGGCGGCCGTGGATGAGGCGACGACGAGGTCGCGGTCGGAGCAGCGCTTGGTTGTATCGTCGTGGCAGATGACAACCTGACCGTCGGCCGTGAGCCATGCATCGATCTCGACGCGGGTGGCACCCTGTCGCACAGCGAGGTCGATGGCGGCGAGTGAATTCTCGGGCGCATCGTAGGCGGCACCTCGGTGTGCGATGAGCTCCATCGTTACTCCTCTGACCAGTGAATCCAGGCAAGCGCGTCGATGTCGGCGCCTCGGTTGTCGCCAGGATAGTCGACGATGCGCACAAAGCGAACCTCCGCGAGTCCGCAGCCCGCCAGGTCAAACAGATCGCCGCCAGCCTCCGGCGATCCGGGCGCCATCCCGTTCTCCGCGCTGGCGAAGACCGGCTCGCGGCCTACCGTGTTGCGGCCGTATGCGCGGGCATCGGTGGGGAAGCCGAGCGGGAGCGAGGCGGGGTCTGGCGCACCGGCCAGCGGCACATAGTTGATGCCATCGGCGGAGACTTCGACGCGGGCTGGGTCGATGGCCCGCTGCGCGCGGCTGCTGACGGTCATCATGGGGTTTTCGTAGATGGCGAAGTCGGGGCCCGGGCCGTCGTGGAGAACGATGCCGTTCAGGTTGAGGAGCAGTTCGGCGCCATCTGCGAGCGTGGCCAGTGTGGAGGTATCGGCGTTGGGGACAAGCGCGGTGCCGCCGGCAGGTGGGCCGCTGATGAGTGCGGTCACATCACGGGCGATCCTGACGGGCTCGTAGGCGATGGCGATCAGCTGGTCTGCGGAGGCCCAGGCAGGCGCGAGCCAGATTCCAGCGTCTGCGAAGCCTGCGATGCCAATGGAGAGGCCTTCGCGGACGAGCTGTGAGGTGGGGGCAAGGGGCCCCGCCGTCGGCGCTTCGAGGGGCAGGGCGAAGAGCTCGGCTGAGCCATAGGTGCCTGCCCAGGCGCGGCTCCGACTGTCGACGAACACCTGGGTGAAGTCGTAGTCGGCAGCGCGAACCGGGGCGAGCCAGGGAGCCGCGTCGGCACCGCGGATGACCTCGCGGGTTGCTGCCTGCATGACCCAGGCGTTGGCGCCATAGGCGTCGCCTGCGACCACCAGCCCCGTCGCTGCATCGAGCGCGAAGGAGGAGGCTGCTGCGCCTAGCGCGACAAAGCCTGTGGGCAGGAGCGAGAACCGGTCGACGAAGGCGATGCCGGCTACGTTTTCCGCGTAGTCGCCGGCGCAGCCGACGAGCAGTTCGTTCTCAAACCTGTCGATCCAGATGGGGTTGCGGCATGCGTCGTCGAGCAGGAGCGGGTCGAGCTCGGCGGTCTCGGGCAGGGCGTCCACGGGCGCGCCGAGGGCGTTGTCGAGGAGGAAGAGAGCGGCGGGCTCGTAGGAGTAGTCTGGTCGCAGGCCAGGGTCGGCGACGATGAGGAGGCCTTGGTCGACGAGGCCGGTGCCGCCGGACTCCAGCGCGATCGCGCGATTCGGGAAGGCGGCAGCGAGGTCGACAGAGGAGGCGATGGTCAGGTCGGCTTTGCGGAGGATGGAGAGGGTGTTGTTGTGGCCGACCAGCCAGAGCGTGGCGGCGTCTCGACCTACAAGGTCGTAGCCGCCGTTGCCGTCGAGGGTCACCGGGGCAGGTGTCCAGGTGCCGGTGGTGAGCGAGAGTTTGCGGAGGCTGGTGGGCGAGGTGTCGCCGAAGACATCTCCTGAGGCGACAACAAACAGCTCGTCGCCGAAGCGGCGGGCGCGGGTGGGAAGGTTGCCAGCGGCCTCGCCTTCGCTGACCTGGCCTGAGCCTTCAAAAAGTTCGTGGAGGCTGCCGGTGGAGCCGCCAACCGCGAAGAGGTCGGGGCCAATGATGACGGGTATGCGGACGGCACGGTCTGCGGCGGCGACGGTGAGTTCGGCCTTGCCCGTGCGGAGCGCAGCGCCGGCTTCATCGAAGAGGCCGTCGGGCAGGGTGACGGTGAACTCGCCAGCTTCGACTGGCAGTTCGACGCCATCCGAACCCACGACCGAGATCGTTAGCTGCGGGCTCTCGCCCACGCGGAGGAGGAGTGGGTTTGGAGCGACGCGTAGCGCGAGCGCTTCGTCGGTCGTGTCGCCGGAGCCGTCGGTCGTGTCGCCGGAGCCGTCGGTCGTGTCACCGGTTCCGTCGGTCGTGTCGCCGGAGCCATCCGCGGTTGCATCGCCGGAGCCGTCTGCGACAAGGTCGCTGTCGGGGTCGTCGGAGCAGGCGCTCTGCGCAAGGCAGAGCAAGAAAAGACAACCTCTGCCATTCAATCGGTTCAACATCTTCAACATCACGCCTCTCTCACCCGAAGGGGGCAAAGACAACGGGAAGAAGACGCCACGAGGACCGTCGACGTGCTCATTCCCGAAGCCGTCATGAACCCGGAACAACACGTTCCGAGGGCTCGAGCCGGTCTCCTGGCTCACGGCTGCTCCGAGGAGCGGCTTCGCGCCTTCCCACGCCGAGGCGCAGTGGCAGAATGCGAAGTCATGACCGTTTACAGTGGCGGGTCCGCGTCGGCATTTCACCGAACTTCCCTGCAGCGGCGAACATCGCCGGCTGCGCTCAAGCCACGCGCTCTGTACCCTCGCCTCCGCTGTGCTGTCAACGCACGCGTCGGCGGTTGCTGATCTGAATCGGAACTTCTGCCATACCCGTGGCATGAAGAGTCTTCGCGTCCAGATGATCGTCCTATCGCAGGCATTGGTGCTGCTCGCCTGCCTGCCGATCGCATTTGGCGGGTTGTGGCTGTCGCGGCGCGAGCTGGAGGAGGAGCTCTCTCACCGGCTCATCGGTCTCGCGCAGGCCTACGCGGCCCACCTCGAGATGACCCATGACGCGGGGCGATTGGAGCGACTTCAGGCCGACAGCGTGGCCACCCACGGCCGGCTCAAAGCGGAGATGACGACCTTCCGAGAGGCCACCGGCCTCGGTCGCGTTCGGGTGGTGGACACCCAGCTCCGGGTGCTGGTGGATACGAACAGCGCCGACACCCTGATGCCGGCCTTCGACCTTGAGCCGGAGCGTTTGGAGATCGACCATGTGCTCCAGGCCGGCGCGGCGACCACCTCGCTCCGCTTCGAGGCCGAAGATGGCACCCTCATGCAGCGCGGGTTCGCGGTGTTGAAGTCGGACGGCCGGGTCGTTGGCGCGGTTGTCGCGGAGGGTAGCGCACCGTTTTTCGAGAGGTTGCAAGAGTTTGCGCTCCTGATCGGCCTCTTTGTCTTGGTGATGCTGCTGTCTGTGGCAGCGCTGACCTACCAGTTTTCGAGGCGTCTCACCGTACCGCTCGGTCGGCTTCTCAGCGTGACGCAGCGGCTCGAGGAGGGGGCGCTGGAGACGGTTGTTCCGTCGCTCGGCACGAACGAGGTGGGCGACCTGGCGCGCGCCATTGAGCGCATGCGGGCGGCGCTGGCCGCGCGCGATACGCAGACCCAGATGCTGCTGGCCGGCATCGCGCATGAGGTGAGGAACCCGCTCTCGGGCATGGAGCTGTTCGTGGGGCTTCTCGAAGAAGATCTGCGCGAAGACACGGCGGCCCACGACAAGGTGGAGCGAGTGCGTAGAGAGCTCGACTACCTCAAGCGTGTTGTCGAGGAGTTCCTCGCCTACTCGCGGAATGTGCGGGCGAGCACGGTTCGGTTCGCGGGTCGCGAGCTGCTGCTGGAGGTGGCCGAGTCTTGCAGCTGTGTCGCGCAGGCCGCGGGGGTTCGGGTGGTTGTGCAGCCTGCGCAGCTGGAACTGACAGCCGACCGCGAGATGCTTCGCGGCGCGGTTGCAAACGTGGTCCTCAATGCAATCCAGGCCTCGTCTTCAGGGAGCGTTGTTCGGCTCGAACTTCAGCAGGAGGGGAGCTTCCGCGCCGTCGAGGTTGTCGACACCGGGCGCGGTATGTCGGCCGAGGTTTTGGCGCGCGCAAACCAGCCCTTCTTCACCACGCGTGAGAAGGGCACGGGGCTCGGCCTCGCGCTCGCGCAGAAGGTGGCGGAGCGCCATGGCGGACGGCTCGCTGTGGCCTCGACGGAGGGTGTGGGGACGACGGTTCGGTTCTCGCTTCCCTTCGACCTCGCGGTACCGCTGGCGGTCGAAGATGCGGCAACATCGCTCGGTCCTGATTGGATTGGATAGAAGTTTGGACGCAGGCGGAAGGGAGAAGCGCAGATGGCAAACATCTTTGTGATTGATGACAACGGTACGGTCCGCGAGGGTGTTTCGGCGGTGCTCGAGAAGGCGGGCCACCGGGTGAGCTCCTTCACCGGCGGCAAGCTTGCGATCGAGGAGTTTGCCAAGCGGCCGGACGATATCGACATGGTGATCACCGACCTGAAGATGGAGCCTGTCGGTGGCATGGAGGTGCTCCGCGAGGTGCGGCTGCTGGAGCCTTCGGCGATGGTGCTGCTCATCACTGCCCACGGAAGCGTGAAGACGGCGGTGGAGGCGATGCAGCAGGGCGCCTTTGACTTCATCGAGAAGCCCTTTCCTGCCGAGCTGCTGCGGTCGAAGGTGCAGCGCTGCCTAGAGGTGCGGGAGGAGCGCAAGCGTGGGCGCAAGTTGGAGCATGAGAACGACTATCTGCGGCGCGAACTGCGTGGCGGTGGAGCGGACGATGCGCTTGCCCGGATCATCGGCGAGTCAGAGCCGGTCGTGCGGCTCAAGCGGCAGATCGTGAAGGTGGCGCCGTCCGATGCGACGGTGCACATCCATGGCGAATCAGGCAGCGGCAAGGAGCTGGTCGCGACGGCGCTGCACGAGCTGAGCGGCCGTCGGCGCGGGCCGCTGGTCAAGGTGAACTGCGGCGCGATCGCCGACACGCTGCTGGAGTCCGAACTCTTCGGGCATGAGAAGGGCGCCTTTACGGACGCGGGCCGGCGCCGGCTTGGGCGTTTCGAACTGGCCGACGGCGGCACGCTCTTCCTCGACGAGATTGGTGATGTGAGCCCGTCGATGCAGGTGAAACTGCTCCGCGTGCTTCAAGACCGTACCTTCGAGCGGGTGGGGGGCGAGCGGAGCATCGTCTGCGACGTCCGGGTTGTCACGGCGACCAACAAGGATCTGGCGGCCGAGGTGAAGGCAGGGCGGTTTCGCGAGGACCTCTACTACCGCCTCAACATCATCCCGCTGACGGTAGCTCCGCTGCGCGAGCGGGCGGGCGACATCGCTGCGTTGGCCCAACACTTTCTGGCCAGGGCTGTTGCACGGAGCCGCCTGCCAGCGCATCGGCTCACGGAGTCGGCGCTGGCAGCGCTCACGAGCTATCGCTGGCCGGGCAATGTGCGCGAACTCGAGAATGTGATCGAGCAGGCGGTGGTGCTCTCGGACGGCGAGGAGATTGGTGTCGCAGACCTGTCGGCCCATGTGGTGGGTGGCGCACGCGGAGACCAGCTCAGCATCCCGGAGGGCGACCGCTCGTTGCCCGAGCTCCTTGATGCCATCGAGCGCCAGCTCATCCTCCGCGCCTACGACAAGGCGGGCGGCGTGAAGACGGAGGCGGCGCGGCTGCTGGGTATCAAGACGCCGGCTCTCTACTACAAGCTGGAGAAGTACGGCATCGGAGAAGTTCAGAGCCGGTCGTCAGAAAGCTGACGGATTGTCGTCGATGCCGGCCCGATAGGTTAGGATAGCGTGAGCCTTGGCGCCCATCGGTTGCGTTGGCGCACAATTTGCAGTCTGCCCCCCGTCTCTTCAAGATGAGCGTTCCGATGCGACGCATTCTAGGTTCCATGGCACTCGCCGCGCTGCTGTTTTCAGCGGGTTCTGTGCGGGCCGATGACCTCAGCGACCTTGCGGCGCAGGTACGGCGCGAGTCGGAGTTGGTGGAGCGGATGAGCGCGGTGCAGGGTGGCAATCTGGCGAAGTATGAGGTGCTCGCGAAGGCCATCCAGGCGGCGAAGCGGGCGGGGAGCCTGAACCCGGTCGCCGCGGCCACGCTTCAGGCCGACCTTAAGCTGGCGCATGAGCAGGCGGTTGCCCTGCAGCGCGCGAACGCCGACCTCGTGGTGGCCCGTCAGCGGCTTGACGCCTACACCGTGCAGTATCGCGAGTCGCTGCTGGCGCGTATCGAGGCGCTGCAGTTCGAACTCCGGCAGCCTTCTCGCGCCCCGAAGAGTGGGCAGGAGCTCCAGCGTCTGACAGCAGAGCTTTTGCAGGTGAGCGCGCCGTTGCCACCCATGTCTGCGTCGCCCGTAGCGGCGATCCTCGATGTCGGCGCCCCCACGCCGGAGCAGCTCACGGCGGCATCCCTTGAACTCCGCGACCATGCGGCCCGACTCGAGCGGCAGCTGAGCGAGGTGCGCTCGCGCATTCAGGCAGAGGAGCAGCAGCGGCGGCTGCAGGGGCGGCTCCGGGCGATGGCGTCGAGCGATGCGCTCTTCGAAGATGGCTTCGGTTCGCGTGGACGGACGGCTCGCACAGCAGAGCCGGCGGCATCGCGCGCCGCCGGTACTGGCGTCTCGGCCGAGAGCGCTGCACCCGAATTGAGCGGGCTCGCGAGCGACAGTGCGGGTGCCGCACCGCCGAGCGGGCCTACCCCGAGCGGGCCCGTGACGGGCGCGCCTGGCGGGGAGGGCGGCCGCGTGGCTGTTTCAGCGCCCGGTCGTGGCCGGGCAGGCCCAGTTGAACTTCAGGGGACCGCGCTTCCGGGGCCTTCGGGAGCGCTGGTGGAGCTCCGGAGTCGCGAGGCGGCGATCCTCCGCAGCATCGCAGAGGCGCAGCGAGCGCGGGTACGGCTCGAGCAGGCCTCGGCCCTGCTCCGTGAAGAGGAACAACGGGCGCCGTGACGGTGTTCGGGCCCAGCGGGGCATCACTCCGCCTCCGAAGCATTCCGTTGTCCGCGGGCAGATGCTGTCACGATGTGCATTCCACCTCCTCTCCGCCTATAGCCGCCGCGCACGGGGCTTTCTAGGAGCCCTCAGGCAAGAAGGCCCCGCCCACACTGAGCGGAGGTCGGGCGGTCGCCGCAGGCACCTTCGCATCATTCGCAGTTTCGGCGCATCCCGAAGCAAGACTCTCGCATCACCTCGCCTCCCTGACCGGGAGGCGGTCGCCCCTTGGTTCCCATGACAGAGACCACCGTTTCCGAAACGCCCGAGCAGCACCGTTACAAGCGTCCGCGGAGCGGCCGTCGTTGGTGGCTCATCGCCCTGGTCGTGGCTGCCGTGGGCGGAGGCGCCTACTACAAGTTTGGGCGCAAGGCAGACGAGCCCACCGGCCCCGGATACCTGACAGACAAGGTCTCCAAGGGGGCCATCGAAGAGACGGTGCGCGCCACGGGGACCGTGCAGCCGCTGCTCGAGGTGACCGTGGGTGCACAGGTCAGCGGGCGCATTTCGGCCGTTCATGTTGACTACAACGCCAAGGTGAAGGCTGGGGATCTGCTGGCAGAGATTGATGCGGCGCCCTACCAGGCGCAGCTGGCGCAGGCGCGTGCCTCGCTCCTCGCTGCGCGTGCGCAACGGGCGCAGGCCTCCGCCAATCTGGCGCTGGCCGAGAAGAACCTGGCCCGTGCGAACGAGCTCCGCGCCGCCGCGTTGAACGCCCAGTCGGAGGTGGATCAGGCCGTCGCAGCGCGCGACGCGGGACGGGCCTCGGTCCAGGTGGCAGAGGCCCAGATTGCACAGGCCAACGCGGGGCTGTCGGAGGCAGAGAACCGGCTTACCTACACGCGGATTCTCGCCCCGATTGATGGCATCGTCTCCAAGCGTGGCGTTGAGCCGGGCCAGACGGTTGCGGCCAGCTTCCAGACGCCGACGCTCTTTGTCATCGCCAACGACCTGACCCGCATGCGCATCATCGCCAACGTGGACGAGGCCAATATCGGCAAGTTGAAGGAGGCCATGAAGGCGGTCGCCCGTGTCGAGGCCTACCCACGCGACACCTTCGACGGCACCGTCACCTCGCTCCGGATCACACCGATTACGACGAATGGCGTCGTCTCGTATGAGTCGGTCATCGAGGTGAGCAACGACGACGGCCGGCTCCGGCCCGGTATGACTGCGACCGTCACCGTCACCACCCAGAAGAGCGATGGCGTCTTCCGCGTGCCGAACGCTGCGCTCCGCTACAAGCCGAGCGCTGGCGCAGGCGGGAGCGGCGAGACGAAGGGAGCGCCGGGCGGCTCTGGGAAGGGCTTCGGCGCGACGGGCAAGCTGTTCCTGCTCTCTGCCGGAGAGCCTGCGCCGCAAGCCGTCAAGGTCGGCGTAACGGACGGCGTGATGACCGAGGTCGAGGGCTCCGGGCTATCGGAGGGTGCAGAGGTCATCCTTGAAGAGACCGACGCCAAGGCGGGCGGCGCACCTGGAGCCAAGCGCGGCGGCGGCGGCCCGGGTCGTATGAGGGTCTTCTGATGGCAATTGCCGAAGCGGTGACTCCGCTCCTGGATCTCAGAGAGATTGAGAAGGTCTATGCCTCCGGCGAGGTGACCCATCGGGCGCTTCGCGGTGTCGACCTGACCGTGCGCCCAGGCGAGTTTGTTGCCATCGTCGGCGCCTCGGGCTCCGGCAAGAGCACGCTGATGAACATCATCGGCTGCCTCGATCGGCTCACGACCGGGAGCTATCGCCTCGACGGCCTCGATGTCTCCGACCTCGACAACGACGAGCGGGCCCATGTGCGTCGCGAACTGATCGGCTTCGTATTCCAGGGCTTCAACCTGCTCCCTCGGACCAGCGCGCTGGAGAACGTGGAGCTGCCGCTCATCTATCTGGGCTGCAGCGCGGAGGAGCGCAGAGAGCGGGCGGTGCGTGCCCTTGAACTGGTCGGCCTTGGCGACAGGTTGCACAACACCTCTGCACAGCTCTCGGGCGGTCAGCAGCAGCGGGTCGCCATTGCGCGCGCTCTCGTGACCCAACCTCGTCTGCTGCTTGCAGACGAACCGACGGGCAACCTCGACACCAAGACGACCGAAGAGGTGCTCGCGCTGCTCCAGTGGCTCAACCGCGACCAGGGGCTGACGATTGTCATGGTCACGCACGAGCCCGAGGTGGCGGCCTGCGCCTCACGGGTTGTGACGGTCCGCGACGGTCTCATTGTCGCCGATGAACAGGTCGCGGCGCCCCGTCACGCGGAGAGCCATCAGACGCCTGAGCAGGACGCGTCGCGCTCCGGGCTCGGCAGGCTCACGCCGCCCCCCGACTCCTTCGCCATGGTGATGCGCGGCTGGTGGATGGCCATCGGGCTCGCGTTGCGAGCACTCGGCCGTGCCAAGCTCCGCGCCTCGCTCACAGCCCTCGGCATCCTCATCGGCATTGCCTCGGTGGTGACGACAAGCGCGCTCGGCGCGGGCGCGCAGGACCGGATGCAGAAGTCGCTCTCCACGCTAGGCGCCAACCTGCTGATGGTGGTCCCGGCCGGATCGTCGATGGGCGGCGCGCGGAACGCGCAGGGCTCGCTCGGTTCGATCAGCGAAGAGGATGGCCTGGCGATCCTGCGCGAGATCCCGACGGTCGCCGCCTTGGCACCCACCATGAGCGCCAACGTGCAGGTGGTTGCGGGTGACCGAAACTGGTCGTCTCGGGCTGTGGGCACAACCGTTCCCTACTTTGAGGTCCGCGCGTGGGGCGTAGACAAGGGCGCGCTCTGGGTGGCCGAGGATGTGACGATGGCGGCGCCTGTCTGTCTGATCGGTCGCACGGTGGAGAAGAACCTCTTTGCGGGGAGCAACCCTGTTGGGCGCGACCTGCGCGTTGGCAAACTCCCCTGCCGCGTGGCGGGCGTCTTGAAGGAGAAGGGCCAGGGGAGCTTCGGGCAGGACAACGACGATATCATCGTCATGCCCATCAGCACCTTCCGCCGCGGCATCTACCGGCTGCCGGACAACCAGGTGAACAACGTGATGGTGACGGCGAAGAGCGCCAATCTGGTCAACCGGACCCAGGCGGCCATCGAGTCGCTACTGAACCAGCGCCACCGCACGCCGCCGGGTGAGGATGCCGATTTCAGCGTCCGCAACATGGCCGAGATGATGAACGCGATGAAGGCGCAGACCGCAATCATCTCGACGCTGCTCCTTGTGACGGCCTCCATCTCGCTGCTGGTCGGAGGCATCGGCGTCATGAACATCATGCTGGTGTCGGTGACGGAGCGGACGCGCGAGATTGGCATCCGGCTCGCTATTGGCGCCCGCCGCCGCGATATCCTCTCGCAGTTTCTGATTGAGGCGGTGGTGCTGGCGGCGATCGGTGGAGGGTCGGGCATCGGGCTCGGGGTGCTGATCAGCAATTCGCTGGGCAAGATGACCGACTTCAGCATCGCCTTTGACCCCTCCATCATGGTGACCTCGCTGCTCGTGAGTTGCGGTATCGGCATCGTCTTCGGCTTCTTCCCCGCCCGTCGAGCGGCCCAGTTTGATCCCATCGTTGCGCTGAGGCACGAATGAGAAGGCTTTCAGGTTCGCTCGGTCTGCTTCTGCTCGCAGGCTCTCTCTCGCCTCGTCCCGCTGCTGCGTCGGAAGAAGCTGCATCTGGCGAAGCGACGGTGCATCTCACCCTGGCGAGCGCGCTGGAGCGGGCCCGGCGTGATGCTCCCTCGGTGCTCACCGCCGCGGCGCAGACGGCGATTGCCGCTGCCCGCCGCGAGGATGCGGGCGTGTCGCTGCTGCCCACGCTCTCCGCCAGCGCGGGGCTGAATGCGGGCGCCAACAAGACGAGCCGCAGCATCGAGAGCGGTGTTGCTGGCGCGCCCTCGGAGCTCGAGGCGGAGTCGCTCAACACGGGGCTGGAGGCCTCGCTCAACGCCCGTTGGCTGCTCTGGGACTTCGGGCGGGCCGCAACCTCTGAAGAGGCGCTGACAGCCGCGCTGGAGGCCGCCACCTCGGACGAGCAGACGGCGCAGCGGAGCGCCGTGCTCCTGGTGGCCAACGCCTACCTGGCGGTGCTCGCGGACGAAGAGGCTGTGGCGACCGCGACGCAGACGCTGGAGCAGCGCACCCGCCAAGCCGACATCGCGCGGCGCCGGGTCGCGGCGCAGGTGGCAGCTCCGATTGAGGAGGTGCGGGCCAGCATTGGCGTTGAGAGCGCACGGGGCGAACTGTCGCGTGCGGCCGGGGCGCTCCGGCGCGACAAGGCGCAGCTCGCGGGTGCCATGGGGCTGCCGGCGACGACGGAGCTTGCGTTGGAGCGGTTCGAAGTGACGCCCGTCGCGGTGACTGCCACGGAGGCTGCTGCACGGGCGGCTGCCGCGCGTCCTGAGGTTGTCGCAGCGAAGCAGCGGCTGCTGACGGCGGAACTGCAGGTATCCATCGCAGGAGCGAATCACCGGCCGTCGCTGCTGCTGAGCGGCTCGGTTGGCCCCTCCTGGTCGGCGACCGATGCGCCATCTTCGCAGACTTCCGCGGGCGCCAACGCGGCACTCATCTTCTCGCTTCCGCTCATCGACCCTTCGGTCGGGGCGGCCGAGCGGGCTGCTATGGCGCAGCGATCGGCGGCTGGCGCGGCGCTGGAGCAGGTTCGTCAGGCGGTGGCGACGGAGGCCACGACGGCGGTCATCGATGCGGAGCAGGCGCGCGTCTCGCTCACCATCGCCGAGCAGACGGCAAAGCTGGCTGCGGCCAATCTGGTGCAGGCAGAGGGGCGCTACGCTGCAGGGGCTGCGCCGTTGATGGAGCTCCTCGATGCACAACTCCAAGACAGTCTGGCGCGTCAGGCGCTCGTCTCGCAGCGCTACCTCACGGGACGTGCACAGTTCAGCGTGATCGGGGCGATGGGCGAGCTCGGCCGACTCTTTGAAATGGCTGGCGGAGGGTAGGGCACAGTGGCTTCTGAGGCTTGACCCAACGCCTCGCAGTCACAAGAAGGCGGGCAGGCGCGCAGCCGGTTTGCGCGCTCTCCGAGGAACCATGTTCTCACGTCTTCGCTCGCTGTCGCTGCTCTTTATCTGCCTCACCGCGGCCGCTGCCTGTTCCGAGGCACCAGCGCGCGGCGGTCGAGGCGGCTCTGGCGGCGGGAACGACACAGGCTCGCCGCTCGACACCTCGACAGAGGGCAGCGGAGGCGACGCTGGCTCCGACGATAGCGGCGCAACGGAGGCCGACGCAGGATCGGGCGCCGATGCCGAGGACACAGACCCCGCCGACACGGCAGACGCCGGCTCGGGCGACACCTCCGACACGGGCTGCACGCCGGCCTGTGAGGCCGGCCAGACCCGGTGCGCCGGTGCCGAGCTCGTGGAGCGCTGCGTGGCGGACGCCGACGGCTGTGCCCAGTGGACGGCCGACCCCGCCTGCGCCGCCGGCGCACGCTGCGAGGCCGGCGCCTGCGTCGAAGCCTGTACCGACGAATGCGCCACCGGCGGGCTCGGCGAGTGCGACGGCGGCGGCGTTCGACTCTGCGGAAACTTCGACGGCGACAGCTGCCTCGAGTTCTCGCCCACCGAGCCCTGTCCGACGGGCACCAGCTGCAGCACCGGCTTCTGCAGCTCGACCTGCACCGATGAGTGTCTCGCCTCCGGCAACCTCGACTGCAGCGGAGACCGGGTCGTTGTCTGCGGCCAGTTCGATGCCGACAGCTGCCTCGACCTCTCCACCGAAACGCTCTGCGTGGCAGGCGAGAGCTGCACCGCGGGCGCCTGCGTCACCAACAACGTTCCGCCGATTGCCGTTGCTGGCGCCGACCTCACTGGCGAGGTGAACCGCGACATCTCGCTCGATGGCTCCACCTCCTACGACCCCGACGGCGACCTGCTCTTCTACGCGTGGACCATCCTGATGTCGCCCGATGCGGGCACCTTCGGCATTGTCCCGACGGATGGGCCACGTCCGGTCTTCCGCACCAACGAGCCGGGCACCTATCGCATTGGGCTCACGGTGACCGACACGGGCGGACTTTCCACCAGCGACACGCTCGACATCGTGGTCACACGCCCCGTGGTGAACCTTCCGCCCGTCGCAGTCGCCGGCGCAGACCAGACGGTCACGCTAAACACCGCGCTCCGCCTCGATGGCTCGGCCTCGTCCGACCCGGAATCAACCGCGCTCACCTACCGCTGGACCATCGTCTCGCAGCCCAGCGGCGCCGGCCTCTCTGTCTCATGCGCCACGGCCAATTGCGGTGTCACCTTCGCGACCGCGGGGAGCTTCGTCTTCCGCCTCACGGTCACCGACGGAGGTGGCCTCACCGCAACTGACGATGTCACCATCACCGTCAGTTCGGCCCCCTGTCTGCTCTTCTCGGAGTATGTGGACGGCGTCTCGAACAACAAGGCCTTCGAACTCTACAACTGCGGCACCGGCACCGTTGACCTCGCCGACTTCACGGTCTGCCTCTTCACCAACGGCTCGCTGCTTTGCACTACGGCAGCCTCCTTCACAGGCACCCTAACTGCGGGCGATGTCTTCGCCGTCTGCAACTCTGCCGCCGACTCTGCCGTCTTGCCCGCGTCGCGCTGTGACGCCTACTCGCCCGCTACCAACTTCAACGGCGACGACCGGCTCGTTGTCTTCGAGGACCCGGCCCGCGACCGCCGCCTCGACACGGCAGACAACCTCCTCGACGCCATCGGTCCCATCGACGGCCCCCTGGTTCCTCCGCTCGATGCAGCGGCGTCGCTGCAGCGCTGCAACCTCGCCCCCGCGCTTGCTGTGGGCAACTGGACCTACGGCGACTGGTTCGCACCCAACGCTCTCCCCAACGACTTCTCCAACATCGGAATCCCGCCCGTTGCCACCGCCTGCCCATCGGCCAACAGGCCGCCCGTGGCCGTGGGTGGCGCAGACCGCGACGCCTACGTCGGCGACCTGGTAACGCTGGACGCCAGCGGCTCCTACGACCTCGATGGCGACACGCTCTCCTACCGTTGGACATCCGTCACGGCGCCGGCAGGATACCCCCTCCCCACGCTCTCGGGCACCGGGGCGACCGTCAGCTTTTCGCCTTCGGCGGCAGGCAGCTACCAGTTCTCGCTCACCGTCACCGATGGTCGCGGCGGCTCCGATGCTCAGCTCGTCACCATCCGAACCACCATCTTCAACAGCGCCCCCGTCGCCGTCGCCGGCGGCCCCGCGGTCGCCGCCCCCTCGACCACCGTCTACCTCGACGCGGCCGGCTCCTACGACCCGAACGGCGACCTGCTCACCTACAGCTGGAGCTTCGATAGCCTGCCCTCCGGCAGCTTCGCCTCGCTCTCCGGCACCACCTCCGCCTACCCCACCTTCTACGCCGATGTCGTCGGCAGCTACGTTGTACGCCTCACCGTTCGAGACCCTGCGGGACTCACTAGCTCCGACACCATCACCATCAGCGTCCAGACCACCAGCGGCTGTCTCCGCATCTCGGAGTACCTGGAGGGCACCAGCCTCAACAAGGCGGTCGAACTACACAACTGCGACACCCCGGCCGGGACCCTGTCGGGCCTCTACCTCTGCGTGATCTTCAACAGTAACACCACGTGTGGAGCCAACATCGCGCTCTCGGGTACGCTCTCCGCCGGCGCCACCACGGTCATCTGCAACAGCGGACTGAGAACAGACGCATCGCCGTTCAGCCTCCCCGCCTTCTGCAACGCGAACACGGGGCTTCTGAACTTCAACGGCGACGACCGTCTCTTGCTCTACCGCGACACCGACCTCTCGGGGACCTTCTCGGTCTCCGATGAGGTGCTCGACGCCTTCGGTGAGACCGCGGTGCGTCCCGCCGACGTCTCGTCAGAGCCTCTAGGCACGCTGAAGTCTGCGTGGCAGGACGTGACCTACCGGCGCTGCAACGGCGCCGCCTACACCGGTACAGGCACCTTCCTGCTCGAGAACTTCTACGAGGTCGCGGCCCTCGACGACTTCTCTGGCTTCGGCATCGCGCCTACCTACGTCGGCTGCCCCTGACCGTCGGCCGTCCATCGGCCCGCAGCCCCTCGCTTCCTTTGCAGGCGGCCCACTTTCGTGGCAGACTGCCGCTCCAAGTTTCTCTTCGATTGACGGACCCCCGATGACCGCGACTGCCTCCTGGAAGGACAGCATCCTTCTGCCCAAGACCGACTTCGCCATGAAGGCCGACCTCGCCAAGCGCGAGCCGGAGCTTCAGAAGCGCTGGGAGACAGACCGGCTCTACCATCGGCTCCTCGAGGCCCGCGCGGCCAAGAAGAAGTTCGTCCTCCACGACGGCCCTCCCTACGCCAACGGCAGCATCCATCACGGCCACGCGCTCAACAAGGTCCTCAAAGACATCGTCATCAAGTACCAGACCCTGCAGGGCCACTGGTCGCCCAACGTGCCTGGCTGGGACTGCCACGGCCTGCCCATCGAGCAGAAGGTGGACGAAGAGCTCGGCGGCAAGAAGCGCGAACTCTCCGCCGTCGCCTTCCGAAAGCTCTGCCGCGCCTATGCCGAAAAGCACATCGCCATCCAGCGGGAGCAGTTCAAGCGGCTCAGCATCCTCGCCGAGTGGGAGCGGCCCTACAAGACGATGGACTACGGCTACGAGGCCTCCATTGTCCGTGAGCTTGGTCGCTTCATGGAGAAGGGCTACGTCTTCAAGGGGCTCAAGCCGGTGCACTGGTCCTGGGCCGCCGTCACGGCGCTCGCCGAGGCCGAGGTGGAGTATGAGGCCTACGACGCGCCGAGCGTCTATGTGCGCTTCGCTTTCGACGCGGCGCCGGAGTGGCTCGCCAGCAAGGCGGGCGGCCGCGCAATCGATGTGGTCATCTGGACGACCACCCCCTGGACGCTGCCCTCCAACCTCGCCATCGTCCTGAATCCGGGCCTCGATTACGAGCTGCTCGCGCTCGATGAGACGAGCGCCATCGTGGTCGCTTCGGGCCTCAAGCCTGCCGTCTTCACCGCCTGTGGCCTGCCGGAACTCGAGACGCTCCACACCTTCAAAGGCGCGGAGCTGGTCGGAACGCTCGAAGGCCCCCACCCGAAGCACGAGGCGCGCCACCCCTTCATCGACCGCGGGTCGGTGCTGCTTCCGGCCGACTACGTCACGCTCGAGCAGGGCACAGGCTGCGTCCACACCGCGCCGGGCCACGGCGAAGACGACTTCCAGACCGGTCGCCGCTTCGGCCTGCCGCCGCTCTCGCCCGTCAACAAGTATGGCAAGTACACCGACGAGGTGCCCGACTATGTCGGCAAGCATGTCTTCGAGGCCAACCCGATCATCTCGCTCCGCCTCGAAGAGAGCGGCCGCCTGCTCAACAAGGCCGGCGAGAAGTATCACATCCCCCGCTACCCGCACTGCTGGCGCACCAAGAAGCCGCTCATCTTCCGCGCGACGGAGCAGTGGTTCATCGGCGTGGACCGAGGTGAGCTCCGCACCCGCGCCCTCCGCGAGATCGGCGCCACCACCTGGATTCCCCACTGGGGCGAAAACCGCATCCGCGGCATGATCGAGGCGCGCCCCGACTGGTGCATCTCGCGCCAGCGCTCGTGGGGCGTCCCCATCCCGGCCTTCATGTGCGGCGGCTGCGGCAAAGAGATTGTGAGCCACCTCGTCGCCAACCATGTGGCCGACCTCACCGCCACCGACGGCTGCGATGTCTGGTTCGAGCGCTCGCCGGCCGAGCTGGTCCCGTCGGGCTTCGTCTGCCCCCACTGCAGCGCTGCGCCCGAGCAGTTCGAGAAGGTCGAAGACATCCTCGATGTCTGGTTCGACTCCGGCGTGAGCTGGGCCGCCGTCCTGCGCGACCGCGAGGGCATCGCCGAGCAGGCCGACCTCTACCTCGAGGGCTCCGACCAGCACCGCGGCTGGTTCCACACCTCGCTCCTGACCTCGGTTGCGCTCGACGACCGCGCCCCCTTCAAGGCGGTGCTGACCCACGGCTTCGTGGTTGATCAGTCGGGCCGCAAGTACTCCAAGTCGAGCCCCAACTTCGAGCCGCTCGAGCGCATCCTCGATGTCATGGGCGCCGATGTGCTCCGCCTCTGGGTCGCCTCGGTCGACTACCGCAACGATGTGGTCCTCACCCCCGGCCTGCTCCAGCAGGTGGGCGAGTCCTACCGCAAGATTCGCAACACCATCCGCTTCCTGCTGGGCAACCTCCACGACTTCAACGCCGCCGAGCACCCCCTCACAACCGCGGCGCTGACCGACCTCGATCGCTGGGCGCTCGCCAAGACGCAGGACTACATCGGCAAGCTCCGGACGGCCTACGACAGCTACGAGTTCCATGCCGCCTACCACGCGACCCTGGAGTTCTGCGGCGGCGTGCTGAGCGCGGTCTACCTCGACGTCCTCAAAGACCGCCTCTACTGCAACGACCCCGCCGATCCGGCCCGCCGCGCCTCGCAGGCCGTCATCTACGAGGTGCTGCGTGCCCTCGTCGTTGGCATCTCGCCCATCCTCAGCTTCACCGCCGAGGAGGCTTGGGCAGCCATGCCGCGCCGCGCCGGCGAGCAGGATTCGGTCTTCTTTGCAGACTTCCCCGCCGCCGACCCGTCGCTCGCCATTGTGCCCGCCGGCTTCCTCCGGCTGCTCGAGAAGCGGGGCGAGGTGCAGGAGCAGATTGAGGCCCGGCGCCCGAAGAAGAAGGGCGAGCGCGAGCCGGGCCAGATCGGCTCCTCCCAAGAGGCCGTCGTCACGCTCACCATCCCTGCCGAAGAGGCCGCGACCTATGCCGCGCGCGCCGAAGAGCTCGCAGAACTCTTCATCGTCTCGGAGGTCAAGGTGGAACTTGGCAGCTGGGCCGTCTCCGTCGACACCGCCACGACCCACCGCTGCGCCCGTTGTTGGAACCACCGGGAATCTGTGGGGAGCCACGAGGCGTTCGCCGAACTCTGTGGCCGCTGCGCCGACGTTGTCGAAGCCCACCCTGAACTCATCCCGGCGCCTTCCGCCGAGCCCTAACGCTCCCGCCTCCTGAGGGGTCTCCCTTGACGAAGAAATACATCATCCTGCTGCTTATCGTGATCTTCGGCGTCGCGGCCGACTTGGTCACCAAGCAGCTTGCCATCGACCATCTCGCCAGCCCCTACTGGGACCACACCTTTGTCCGAACCGTCCCGGCCGCGGCAGACGGCAAGACGCTCGAGGCATGGGCCGCAGAGGAGTTCGGCGTCACCGCCTCCGACGCAGATGCGCCGACATTCTACATGAACACCTTCGCGCTAGGCGACGGCGGCCGCGAGCCGCAGCGGCTCAACGCCGGTACCGAGCTCAAGGCAGGCGAGCGGCTGCAGTTCCGCTACCGCGAAATCGATGTGGTCCCCGGCTTCTGGCGCCACATCTACGTGCGGAACCACGGCGCGGCGTGGGGTATGTTCTCCCAGCAATCGGAGTCCTTCCGCATCCCCTTCTTCATCACGGTCAGCATCGTCGCGATGGGCTTCGTGATGAGCATTTTCCGTAAGCTCCGCGAAGACCAGTACCTGCTCATCGTCACGCTCTCCTTCATTGTCGCAGGCGCCATCGGCAACTTCGTCGACCGCATGCGCTTCGGCTACGTCGTCGACTTCATCGACTGGTATGTCACCTGGGGCGGGCGCGACCGCCACTGGCCCACCTTCAACATCGCAGACGTCTGGATCAGTTGCGGTGTCACGCTGATGATCATCCAGTCGCTCTTCGTGAAGGACCTCATTCCGGAGGGAACCACCGCGGCCGAGCCTGCCAAGGATGCAAACAAGGCGGAATCGGCCTCCGGCGAGCGGGAAGGGTAGGGCGCCCGTGTGGCCCGACCTCTTCGACCTGCTCGGCTTTCAGGCGGCAGGTCCGACCTTTGAGGTTATCCTCTGGTCCATCGCCCTCCTCATCGGCGTCTGGCAGGCGGAGAGCGAGTGGCGCAGCAGCCGTGCCGGCGAGGTCAGCCCGCTCGGCTGGGCGCTCTCCCTGGGCCTCATCGGCTTCGGCCTCCGCCGCCTGTATGGGACCCTCCAGCAGGGCGAACTCTACCTGGGCGCCGACGGGCTCTCCATCGCCACCTACGGCTTCCTCTACGCGGTCGGCTACGGCACCGCCGTGCTGCTGTCGCTCTGGCAGGCCAAGAGCCGTGCCGCGCTCGGCGCCCCGCCGCCGGCCAAGGTCATCGACCTGGCCCTCTGGATGCTCGTCGGCGGTGTCGTTGGCGCCCGCGCCTTGGGCTGGCTGACCACGCTCCCCGCGGCCCTCTCCGCCTGTTCTTCGCTCGGCAGCGATAGCCTCGAGTGCCGCGCCATCTTCCAGGTCTGGCACGGCCCCAACGTCTTCCTAGGCGGCTCCATCGGCTCCTTCATCGCAGGCGGAATCTGGGCACGCCGCGGCGGCCACTCGCTCGCCGCCGCCTGCGACACTGTCGCACCCGGCGTCGCCATCGGCCACGCCATCGGCCGCATCGGCTGCGTAGCCGCCGGCTGCTGCTACGGCGCCATGACCAGCGCCTCCATCGGCATCTCCTATCCCATCGCAAGCCCCGCCTTCGCCGACCACTACAACCATGCCGCGGAGGCCGGTCGCGAGCAGCTCTCCACGCTCGGCCACAGCTTCGCCGTTCATCCGTCGCAGTTCTACGATGGCGCCGCCGAGTTGCTCATCTGCCTCTTCCTCATCGCTACGCCCTTCGGACGCAACCTCACCGGTGGCCGCCGCTTCGCGCTCTGGGCCATCCTCTACGGCACGGCCCGCGTCATCATCGAGCTCTTCCGCGGCGACACCATCCGCGGCTACCTCTTCCGCGTCGACCTGCCGTGGCTTCGCGAGATGCTCTCCATCGGCAACGACCTGCCCTCCTTCCTCACCACGAGCCAGGTCATCTCGCTCTCCATCATCTCGCTAGGCCTCTGGTGGTTCCGCCGCCCCGCTACGAAGGCCGCCGCATCGCCTTGAGCCGGTCGAGGTTGGTCCGGAAGCTCCGCTCGCCTGACTCCAGAGGCGGCGTCTCCAGCATGGCCGGTGTGTTCGCAAAGGCCGGGTGATTCACGAGGTGAGCGAAGGCCTCCGCCGTGATGCCGCCTACGCCAATCTGATCGTGCCGGTCTTTGCGGTTGCCCAGCCCGCCCATCGAGCCGTTGAGGTGGAAGGCGGCCACCTTGTCCCAGCCAACCGTCTGCTTGAGCTGCTGCAACATCTCTTCGCAGGCCTCCGCCGAGCCGAGGTCGTAGCCGCCGGCAAAGGCGTGGCAGGTGTCGATGCAGACGGCGATCCGGTCGGGGTAGCGCGACGCGCCGATGATGTCGCGCAGGTGCTCAAACCGGTAGCCGATGTTGGAGCCCTGGCCTGCCGTGTTCTCGATGACGACCATGGTGTTGACTGCACCCGAGGCCTCCAGACAGCGGTCCACCGTTGCGGCCACTTCGACGCAGCCCCAGCTCTCGCTCTGCTCCTTGACGGCGCCCGGGTGGGTGTTGAGCCACCGGATGCCGAGCTGTTCGCTGCGCACGATCTCGTCGGTGAAGGCTGCCACGCTCTTCACCCGGTTTTCTTCGTCGGGCGCGCAAAGGTTGATGAGGTAGCTGGTGTGAATCATCACATCGTTCGGGCCGATGTCCGAGAGTGCCCAGGCGGCCTTCCAGCCATCGATGTCGGCCTGCGCAAGCGGCTTGGCGGCCCACTGGCGCGAGCTCCGAGTGAAGATCTGCAGCGACTCCGCGCCATCCTCTTTCGCCAGCTCGAACGCTGTCGCGAGGGCGCCTGCACCACTCTCGTGCGCACCGAGCCTCACGCCACGCTCGCGGCTGCGAGGTCGAGGGCGCGGGTCAGGTCGGCGAGCAGGTCGTCGGCATCCTCGATGCCCACGGAGAGCCGGATGAGGCCGTCGCTGATGCCGAGCTGTGCGCGGATGTCGGCAGGGATGGAGGCATGCGTCATCACGGCCGGGTGCTCGATGAGCGACTCGACGCCGCCGAGCGACTCCGCGAGCGCGAAGAGCCGGGTCTGCTCCAGCATGGTGGTGGCCGCCTTGAGACCGCCCCGCATCACGCAGGTGATCATGCCACCGCCGCCGCTCATCTGACGCTTTGCCAGTTCGTACTGCGGGTGGCTCGGCGAGAAGGGCCAGGTGACCGTCTCCACCGCGGGATGGGCCTCCAGGAGCGCCACCACCTTCTCGGCGTTGGCAGCGTGCTGGCGCATCCGGACGCCCAGCGTCTTGATGCCGCGAAGCACGAGGAAGCAGTCCATGGGGCCGGGGATGGCGCCAATGGAGTTCTGCAGAAAGTGGAGCTGCTGCGCGAGGCCATCGTCGCGGGTCACGGCGATGCCGCCGACCACGTCAGAGTGACCGTTGATGAACTTGGTCGTGGAGTGGACAACAATGTCGGCGCCGTGGTCGAGCGGCGTCTGGAAGATGGGCGACATGAAGGTGTTGTCCACCACCACGAGCGCGCCGGCCGCGTGGGCAATCTCGGCGAGTGCGGCGATGTCGACCAGCTTGAGCATGGGGTTGGTCGGCGTCTCGAGCCAGAGCATCTTCGTGTTCGGGCGCAGGTGCTGACGAAGCGACGCAGGGTCGGAGAGGTCGGCAAAGGTGAACTCCACGCCGAAGCGGGCGAGCACCTTGGTGAAGAGCCGGTAGGTGCCGCCATAGAGGTCGTCACAGGCCACCACATGGTCACCCGCGCTCAGCAGGTGGAGGACGGCATCGGTGGTCGCGCAGCCCGAGGCAAAGGCGATGCCATGCTTGCCATTCTCGACCGCAGCGATGCAGGCCTCGAGCGCGTGACGGGTCGGGTTCTGCGTCCGCGAATACTCGTAGCCCTTGTGGACGCCGGGGCTCGACTGCACGTAGGTCGAGGTCTGGAAGATGGGCGTCATGATGGCGCCGGTCGTCGGATCGGGCTCCTGCCCGGCATGGATGGCGAGTGTGTCTTTGTGCATGGTCAGTCCTGCGGGTTCGGCCGGTTCGGCTTGGCATCGTTGGTGTGGGGTGGGGCGACCCGTGCCGCCCTGAAGTAGTGCTCGGTCGAGTAGGCAAGGAAGTTCGACACGCGGCTGGTGTAGAGGTCGGCATGCTCCTCAATAGATTCGCCAAACAGCGTCCTGTCGTTTCCCTCGACGAAGACGGAGCCCCAGTGCGGGTGAAACTTCTGGTCCACCCGCGACTGCAGCAGGTGAATCCGCTGAATCAGCCTGCGCCGCGCCTCCTTGAGCCGCTGCGTCTGATCGAGCAGCTCATCATGGAGCGCGTGAACCTGCTTCCGTAGCGGTTCTGCCACTGCCCGCTCTCCCTCGCGCTCCAGCGCATCGTCAAGCGACTCACGGGCTTCGGTCACAAAGGCAATCTCGTCGTTGAGCAGGTCGAGCTCGCGGTCGAGTCGGTCCCAATCGGCATAGCGTGATGGCTGCTGCGAGTTGCGGTCCAGCTCCTCATCCAGCTCCGGCACAATCATCACCGTCCGCCAGCCGCGCGCCCGCTTGCTCACCATAATGTCGCCGTAGATGTGGTCGCCCATGTAGAGCGTCTCCAGCATCGTATCGCCGAAGAACTGCTCAATCATCTCCACGTTACCGCCCTCGTAGATCCCCTTGTGCTCGAACCGCGTCGCGACCGGCTCGATGGTCTCACCCGCACGGTTAAGGCGCTGCGCGGGGAGGGGCTCGCGGAAGAAACGGGGCTTGGAGGCTGCCGCTACCACCAGGTCGAAGAAGGAGGTCCAGTCCTGCTCTGCTCCCACCAGCCAGCTCATCAGGCCGTCGGTATAGGCAAAGTTCGAATTCGTCACCAGGAAGAGCTTTCGGCGCCCCCGGTTGCGGAGCGAGCGGAGGGTGGCCGCCAGCTGCGGGTCGGGGATAAGGTAGCGCTCCTTGTCGGCCAGCACTGCAGCCTTGATGCTGTTGTCCTGATGCGAAAGGTCCACCGCCGCCCGCGTATCGTCGCAGATCTTGCGGAAGTCGCAGGCCAGGGCGCGCGACTCGAACCAGTCGATGAGCGCGCAGATGATGTAGGCCTCGGGCAGGTCGAACAGCGTGTCGAGCCGCATGAAGCGACGGCTGTCGAGCCGGAGCACCTCGCGCCAGTAGAGATCAATCTCGCTCTGCTCGAGCGGCCGCAGCCCGTGCCAGGCCTTCTTGATCTGGCGGTGGGCGTTGAGCTTCAGCAGGTGGCCGGTCGACTTGTCGACGCACAGCCCGCGAATCGCAAAACCGGGATGGAAGGGAATCTCGAGAATCTCCGCGGGGTAGCCATGCACCGTGACCAGCCGCTCCAGCGCAAGCCCATGCACCAGCCGGTCGAGCTCCTCGCGTCGGTAGATCGCCAGCGTGTAGTCCATGTCGAAGCCGATCCAGCCGATCCGCTTCATGGGGATGTCCCGAATCGCAAACACCTGCTGCATCCGTTCGTGCGTCGGGCTCACACCGAGTAGGTCCAGCATCTCGATAACGCGCTCTCGGTTCACCGAACGATCTCCTGTCTCTGGCATGAATTCTCCCGTAGACTTATCCGTCACGACGGCCGCGGGCGGAGGCGCCCGACCTGCTGACTGTTCGCTCTCCTCTGTGCAGGAATAGCGCTCTGCACAAGTGGAATCATACTCGGGCGACCCCCCGACCGTCACGCCCTGGAGGCTCTCATGCTTCGTACATTCCGCTCCTCCCTCCTCATCCTCACCGCAGTCGCCATCTCGCTCGCCGCCTGCCTTCCGGCGGTCGCTGCCGAATCCAACCTGCTCTGGAGCGATGGTCGCTCCGACGGCTCCCGTGCCAGCGAGCCCCTCAACTTCGGTACCTTCCGGACGCTCGCTGCTCAGGCCTCGCCGGCTGTCTTTTCCGTTAACGTCTCCACGCCGGGGCCACGCCGCCCATTCGGCATGGGGCGACGGGTCGATGGCCAGGGCACCGGCTTCTTCATCAACGCCGATGGCTACGCCATCACCAACTTCCATGTCATCGAGAACGCTACCTCCATCGAGGTCGTGACCGACGACAACAAGACCTTTCCCGCCCGCGTCGTCGGCTCCGACGAGCGCACCGACCTCGCCCTGCTCAAGGTCGACGCCCCCACCAAGCTCCCCTTCGTCAAGCTCGCAGACTCCGACCAGGTTCGACCCGGCGACTGGGTCCTCGCCATCGGCAATCCGCTCGGCCTCTCGCAGTCGGTCACCGCGGGCATCGTATCCGCCACAGGCCGGCGCGATGTCCATCCCGATGGCCGCGAGCTCTACGAGGACTTCATCCAGACCGACGCCTCCATCAACCCCGGCAACAGCGGCGGCCCGCTCCTCGACATCTACGGCAACGTTATCGGTGTGAACTCGGCCGTGGCCCGTGCCAACACCATTGGCTTCGCCATCCCCATCAACGTCGCCAAGACCCTGCTCCCCCAGCTCCGCAGCGGGACAGTGGAGCGCTCCTGGCTCGGCGTCCGCGTGCAAGACATGACCGAAGAGCTCGCCAAGAGCATGCAGCGCGACAATGCGAGCGGCGCCCTCATCGCCGATGTTGTCCCGGGCGGCCCCGCGGCCGATGCCGGCATCGAGCCAGGTGACCTCGTGCTCAAAATCGAAGGCGAGGAGATCCGCGACTCCGCCGAGCTCCGCTGGCTCGCCTCGACGGCGGGCGTCGGTGCAGCCCGCACCGTCGAGATCTGGCGCGACGGCAAACTCATCAAGAAGAAGGTCCAGTTTGGTCGGCTGCCGGGCGCGGCCGCGCAGGCCGGCCCCGAGCCGCGCGAGGCGCAGGCAGCGGGCGCGATCACGGGCGCCGGACTGACCGTCGCTCCGCTCACCGCAGCACTCCGCGAGCGATTCGGTCTCTCTGCCGAACTCTCCGGCCTCCTCGTCGTCGCCATCGATGCAGCCTCCGGCGCGGCGCGCGGCGGCATCCAGGTGGGCGACCTCATCCGGCAGGTCGGCCGCACCGAGGTGAACAGCCCTGCCGAGTTTCAGAGCGCGACAGCCGGCGTGGCCCGTGGTAGCCTCGTGAGGCTGCGTCTTCAGCGTGGCGAGGCGACCGTCTTCGTCGCCTATACGCTCTGATTTTTTCGGAACCCGCCGCTTGAACCCACTCTCCTTCAGCCGCATCGAGGGCCAAGACCGGGCCATCCTCGCCCTCGTCGGCGCCTCGGCTCGCAAGAAGCTCCACCACGGCCTCCTCTTCGTCGGGCCAGACGGCGTCGGAAAGCGCCAGGTGGCCCGTGCCCTCGCCGCCTCAACCTTCTGTGCATCGCCGCAGCCGCTCCAGCTCGACCCCTCGCTCCGCGAAGCCTGCGGAAGCTGCGGCCCCTGCCGGCGTATGCTCGCAGGCACGCACCCCGACTTCGTCGAGCAGTCCCCCGACGGCCGAAACTACAAGATTGAGCAGGTGCGCGAGACCATCTCCGTCACCAAGTATCGCCCTGCAGAGGCCGGTGCCCGCTTCATCATCCTCGATGCCGTCGACCTCCTGCGCGACGAGGCCGCCAACGCCCTCCTCAAGACGCTCGAGGAGCCCACGGGCGAGACCCACTTCATCCTCCTTACAGCGCAGCCGCACCGACTTCTCAGCACCATCCGCTCGCGCTGTCTCCGCGTCGCCTTCGCGCCCCTCGCAGATTCGGTTGTTGCCAAGGTTCTGGTGGCCGCCGGCGTCGATGCAACCGCTGCGGCTGGCGCGGCCCGCCTTTCGGGTGGCAGCATCACCCGCGCAAACGCCGTGCGCGAGACCTCGGCCTACGCCAACCGCGACGAAATCGCCCGCGCCATCACCACGCTCGACGAAGCAAGCATGGCCGAACTCATCGCGCTCGCCGAAGCCTGGACCAAGGACAAGGAGGCGGTCCGACCCATGCTCGACCTCGTCCGTGCCCTGGTCCGCGACGCCATGGTGCTGCGTGCAGGTCTCCCCGAGCGGAGGCTCCACCTCGACCTCGCACCGCTCATCGACCCCTGGTCTGCGGGCCGCCCGCTGCAGGCTTGGCTCGGCGTTATCGACCAGATTGAACAGGCGGAGCGCGAGCTCCTCGGCAACGTCAACCCGCGCATGGTCGTCGAGAACCTAATGCTGGCACTCCGGCGCGATTCGGTCTAACTTCCGCGTTATGGAAGCGATGGAAGCCATTGAATCACTCTCTGAACTCGACCAACCGTTGGGCCGACCCTTCGCCGGCAAGCGGCGCCTCGCAAACATCGTCGACGTAAGGATGCCAGGCACCCACTACCGCTCGTCGGTAGAAGCTGGCGACCTGCCTGTTCGTCCGGGCGAACTGCTCATCATCGAGAACGAGCGCGGCCTCTTCGCAGCGCAGGCAGAGGGCTATGCAGAGCGCCGCCTCATCCCCGCGCAAGATAGCCGCCGCGCCCTCCGCATCGCCACCGAGCAGGATCGCGCCGACCACGCCGAACAGCCCGGCCTGACCCGCGAAGGACTCCGTCGCGCCGTCATGCTGGCCCGCAGCAAGCGGGTCGACATCAAGTTCGTCACGCTCGACTACACCCACGATCGCAGCCGGGTCTATGTCTACTACGCCAACGACGAGCGCATCGACCTCCGCCACTTCGCCCGCGACCTCGCCAACACGCTGAACTCCCGCGTCGAGCTCCGCCAAGTCGGACTCCGCGAAGGCGCAGGCATGGTTGGCGGCATCGGCCCCTGTGGCAACGACCTCTGCTGCAGCAGCTTCCTGCGCAGCTTCGAATCCATCAGCATGAAGTATGCCAAGCAGCAGGGCCTGGCGATTCACCAGCAGCGCATCACCGGCATGTGTGGCCGCCTCAAGTGCTGCCTCATCTACGAAGCCGACGCCTACAAAGAGCTCAAGCGCTACGCGCCCAAGAACGGCACGGGCGTGCTCACGCCGCAGGGCCCCGGCGAGCTCAAGGAGTTCGACCTCATCTCGCAGCGCGGCCGCGTCCGGCTCGCAGGCGAAGGCGCTGCCTGGTTCGCTGTCGCAGACCTCGTTCTGCTCGGCCGCCAGCTTACCGCCGAAGAAATCGCCGCCGGCACCTCACGCGAGATGCAGGTCCTCAACCGTCGCCGCGCCAGCCGCGGACTCGGCTCGGGGACTAGCGATGGCGCAGGCGGCGAGCGTAGCCGCGCAGCAGACGTAGAGGGCTACCTCTGGTCCGACACCACGAACGCCGGCGCCGAAGAGATGCTCTCCAAGGCCAGCCAGCCCGACCGCGCCCCGCGCGGCGAGGGTGTGCAGCGCCGCGAGGGTCGCCCGCAGGGTCAGGCGCCCGGAAGGCAGCAGGGTGGAGAGCGTCGTGACGGTCGTGCTCCGGCACAGCCCGGTGAGCGCCGCGATGGTCGTCCGCAGGGGCAGGGTGGTCAGCCCGGAGTGCGCCGCGATGGTCGTCCACAAGGGCAGGGCGGTCAGCCCGGTCAGCCTGGCGAGCGCCGCGATGGTCGTCCGCAGGGTCAGCCCGGCCAGCCGAGGGCCCCGCGTCCGCCGCTGCCGGAAGGCGCAGCTAGGCCGCCCCGTCCGCCGCGACCAGAGGGCAGCTCCCGTCCTCCGCTCCCCGAAGGCGCAGCGCGGCCGCCGCGCCCCGAATCCATCTTCCCCAACCAGCATGCAGAGGGCGACGAGCCTGGCGACGACGCCTCGGATGATCTGCTGAATGCAGGCGCAGCGGGCTCCGAAGAGATGGCGGCTCGTCGCAAGCGCAGGCGCAGGCGGCGCGGCGGCGGGGGTGGCGGCGGCGAAGGTAGTGCTCCGGCACCCTCCGGCGGCGGCGAAGGCGGCGAAGGCTAACCTCCCGTGGCGCCCCTCTTCGATACACACTGTCACCTCGACGAATACCGCTACCCCGGCGAACTCGACCAGGTTATCCTCCGCGCCAAAGAGGCCGGCGTCACCCGCATGACCGCCATCGGCGCGGCGGGAGACCTCGACACCGCCCGGCACGCCATCCGGCTCGCAGAGCAGCACGACTGCATCTTCGCCTCGGTTGGCTTCCACCCGCACGAGGCCTCGCTCGTAACAGACGAGACGCTCGCCGAACTCGCCGCGCTCGCCGATCACCCCCGCGTCGTCGCCATCGGCGAAGCCGGCCTTGACTACCATTACGACTACAGCCCGCGCGAGCAGCAGGCCCGCATCTTTGAGGCCCAACTCGACCTCGCGCGCGCCCTCAAGAAGCCCATCGTCATCCACAACCGGACCTCCGACGAAGACTGCATGCGCATCCTCAAGAGCGCCCGCGCGCACGAGGTCGGCGGCGTCGTCCACTGCTTCACCTCCTCCTGGGAGTTGGCCTCGCTCGCGCTCGATCTCGGCTTCTACCTGGGCTTCACCGGCATTGTGAGCTTCAAGAACGGCGAGAATGTGCGCGAGGTCCTCGCCAAGACGCCGCGCGACCGCATCGTCGTCGAGACAGACAGCCCCTTCCTCGCGCCGCTCCCCTACCGAGGCCAGCGCAACGAGCCCGCCCGCGTCCGCGAGGTCGCCAGCTGGGTTG
>JBIIFW010000083.1:0-9031 GCA_044236985.1 Bradymonadia bacterium
GTGATGACGGCGCGGAGCCTGTCGCGGGTGGCTACGTCAAAGGCCTCTGCGGTACCGCTTGCGAGGGTGCAGGTGCCGATGGGGCGGTGGCCGATCTCGAGCGGGAAGATGAGGATGCTCTCCGCGCGCGGCATCATGTAGTCGCGGCCGAAGACGGGCGTGTCGCTGTTCTCGAGCCGTCCGCTGTAGGGCAGGATGTGGCGGCGGCGGAGCGCGAGTGGCGCAAGGCTGCCGTCGTCGGCAAACTCATGGTCCACCAGTCCGACGGCGTCGGGGCCGGTCGCACGCAGAACAACATGGCGCTCAGCATCCTCATCGAACCGGGTGATGACAAAGGTCTCGACCGGGGCGATCCGCTTGATGAGGCGCTCTGCAATGGCGCAGACCTCGTCGGTGGTGAGGGCGCTGTTTAGGGCGTCTGCAGCCTCGTAGAGCAGTGTCGCCTCGCGCCGCGAGCGGGCCGCGTCGACGAGCAGCCGCTCGGTGTGCATCGTGCTGACAAGGTTGGTCGCAGCCGCCTTGAGTGCATGCAGGTCGATGTCGTCGAAGGCCGCCAGCGTTGCTGCACGGTCGGCGACGAGGAAGCCGACAAGCATCCCCTCTTCGTAGATTCCGCAGCCGGCGATGTGCGCGCGGTCGGTCGTCGTGGTGTACCAGGGAAGCTCCAGCTCCTCGCCGCTGCGGTCGCTCAAGAGGAGGCCCGCGGGCTGCTGGTGCAGCACGGCGAGGATGCCCTCCCGATCTCCAAAGGGGCCATGCGTCACCCCCTTTTCGGAGGTCTCTGCTGCCCGCACCGAGGCGGAACGGTCGCGGGAGTCGAGCCAGATGACAACCACCGTGCGACCGCGCATGGCAGCGCGGAGCACCGACAGGCTCCGATCGACCGACTCGCGGACCATCCGACTTGCATCCCGCATGAGGCGGCCGTCGTCATCGTCCATGACCGAAGCCGTGGAGCGTGAGGCCTTCACCCAGCTCCGCTCTCGGCTTGATGCGGCGCGTGGCGCACTGCTCGCGCCCTGCAGCGACCTGTACCTGGAGGCGACAAAGAGGCCGCCTGTGGCGGCGAGCAGCGCGCTGATTCGGCTCGTCCAGTCGGTGTCTGGCGTGCAGAGGAGGATGGCGGCGATCGAGGCAATCGCAAAGCAGCGGAGCAGCGGGCCCTGGAGCAACGCACCAGCGAGGCAGAGCGGCCCAACTGCCAGCCAGGGCGCGATGGCCGGCTGGACCAGTTCGGCACCGAGTAGCCCTGCAACGCCGAGCCCGGCGACCAGGCCAAGGGCAGCGGAGCGAGCCGGCAGCGCCCGCTCACGGCTTGAGGTGTCGCGCTGCGCGAAGGTGACAGCAGCAATGGAGAGGAGCAGGGCGACGGCGGCGCCGAGCGGCGAACGCTGGAAGAGAAAGTAGAGCGCGCCGAGCCCGCCGAGGAGCATCGGACTCCACCAGCGAAGGTCGCGCGCCGTCCAGCGGCCGGGCAGGGATCTCACCGCGTCGGCTCAGGGAAGAGCAGCACCTGCTCGTCGGCTCGGACGAAGCTGAACTCGGTGCGGGCCCGGTAGGCGATGGCGGCAGGGTCGCCGGAGGCCGCGTCGAGCTGACGGAGCTTGCGGAG
The DNA here is from genome assembly GCA_044236985.1 of Bradymonadia bacterium. Taxonomy (GTDB): domain Bacteria; phylum Myxococcota_A; class Bradymonadia; order REDH01; family REDH01; genus CAIWGR01. Next base: position 1,613 of record JBIIFW010000083.1, read on the forward strand.
GTTCTCCTCCTGCAGCGCGCGTGTGCGCTCGGAGGCAATCGAGATACGCCGCTCCATCTCCGCGTGGCGCTCGCGACCGGGGTGCTCGTGAACAAATCGTGCCGCAAACAGCACGGTGAGTGCGAGGAGTACGGAGATGACGATGCGGTGGGTGGTGGGCATGAGCGACCGAAAGTTGTTGACGGCGGAAGAGATACCGAATCGCGCGGAGCACGGTCAATCAAAATTCACCAAGATCCAAGTGCTTAACTTTCGATCTCTGTAAGTGTTGGAAGGTGCGATCTTTTTCGATCTTTCTCCACAGGTTGACCCTATCTTCAGCGCTAGAAAGCCGCTCCCCGACGTGCGAATTTCTTGCGTGGTATTCTTTTGAACCGCTGGCGCTGAGAGCGAATCGGCCGCAGGTCGTTGCGGGAAGGGCGGCCCAGACGGTATGGCAGCGCTCCTTCTTCTGCCGCTTTGGACGCCGATGTCTTCGCCCCTCAACGACCCCTCCGCGCCCCCTGCTCCCTCGCCGCAGCAACGCGCCCTCGCCGCCTGGTTTGCCTCCGGCGCCGGCGCACCGCCGGCGCTCGACCGCACCCGCTTCACGCTCGACTGGGCTAGGGTAACCGAGGCGGTGAGCCTCTTCGCCGAGACCGACCACGGCAGGGTCTGCCTGGAGGGCATCGGCCTGCTCGACGACGAGGAGCTCATCGTCGCCCGTTACGAGGAAATTTCGGAGATGACGCGGCTGCATGCCCGCGCGCAGGAGCCCTCTCTCGTGGGGCTCGCCCACGTTCATCCCCTCGTAGAGCGGGCCCGCAAAGGAGAGATGCTCGACCCCTTCGAGCTCGCAGCCGTCGCCCACGCCATCCGCTGCGCCGAGCGCACACGCCTTGGCTTTGCAGGCCTCGCCTCGACGCTGCCCGCGCTCTCCCGCTGGGCGCCGCAGCTGGTCAGCCATCCCGAGGTGGCAAAGGCCATCGAGTCCTGCCTCGATGCTGACGGCCAGCTCGCCGACCATGCCTCTCCTACGCTCGGGCCCCTTCGCCGCGATGTCGGACGGCTCCGCAAAACCATCATCGAGCGGCTCGAGCGCATCCTCCGCTCCCCCAAGTATGAGGGCATCCTCCAAGACGAGTTCTACACCCAGCGCGACAACCGCTTTGTGGTGCCGGTCCGTGCCGGCGAGCGGGGCGACTTCCCCGGCATCGTCCACGGTCATTCCGGGTCCGGCGCGACCCTCTTCATCGAGCCGCACGAGGTGGTGGCGCTCAACAACGAGCTCCGCGTCGCCGAGTTCGAGGTCGTCCGCGAGGTCCACCGCATTTTGGGCCGGCTCACGTCGCGGGTCGCCGAGGTCGCAGACACCATCCAGGCCGCCTGTGCGGTGCTCACCTACCTCGATGGTCTCGGCGCTGCGGTGCGGTTCGGTCGCAAGATCAGGGCGGAGGTCCCGCTGCTTGCCGGCCGCTCGCAGACACCGAGGCTCCTCCTCAAACAGGCCCGCCACCCCTTGCTCGCGCTCCGCGAGTCGCGGGGCGAGATGCGCGTTGTTGCCAACGACATCCACACCGCCGAGCACCACCGGGGCATGGTCATCTCCGGGCCCAATACCGGCGGCAAGACTGTGACGCTCAAGACGGTCGGCCTCTTCGCGCTGATGGTCAAGGCGGGACTCCCCATCCCCGCCGAGGCAGGGTCGGTAATGCCCATCTTCGACCAGGTCTTTGCCGACATCGGCGACGCCCAGGCGGTGGAGAATGACCTCTCCACCTTCTCGGCCCATGTCACCCACATGATGACCTTCCTCGATTCGTGCGGCCCGCGCACGCTGGTCATGCTAGACGAACTCTTCGGCTCGACCGACCCCGAGCAGGGGGCGGCGCTCGGCCGCGCGCTCATCCAGTGGATGGTGGCACGTGGTGCCTTCGTGATGGTCACGACTCATCTCTCGGAGCTCAAGGATGCCTGCGCGGAGCACAACGCCCTGCAGGCAGCCTCGGTCGGCTTCGATGTGGAGCGGCTTGAGCCCACCTACCGGCTCCGATGCGGGCTGCCCGGTAGCTCGCACGCGATCGCGGTTGCGCGACGTCTCGGCATGCCTGGGGCCCTGCTCGACGACGCGACGCGACTGCTCGGCACCGCGAGCGTGGAGCGGGAGCAGATGCTGACGCGGCTCGAGGGCATGTTTGCCTCGGTTGAGGCCGACCGCGACGCTGCAGAGCGTGCCCGTCGCCAGGCGGAGCGCGACGCTGCGGAGGCGGCCTCGATGCGCGACGATGCTGCCCGGCGCCGCAAGGAGCTGCTTGATGGCGAGGCGCTGGCGCTCCGTGGGGAGATGCGCAGGACCCGCGAGGCGCTCCGGACGCTGGTTGCAAAGGCCGCCACACCGGCTGCCGCAGCGGTCGTGAAGGAGGCGCTGGATGCCGCCGAACGGCTCACCGCAGGGTACGAAGAGGAGTCGAAGGTGGAGGCGCGGAAGGGCAGGGCTTCGCTCGCTTCTGTCGCGCTCACCAGCGGAGCGAAGGTCTGGGTAGAGTCGCTGGGCCGCGGAGGCATCGTCGTCTCCGCGCCGGGGAGCGGGAGCAGGGTTGTGGTCCAGGTGGGCGCCATCAAGACCACCGTCGACCGCTCCGACCTCTATGCACCGGAAGAGGGTCGCGGCGCATCGGCGAGCCGGCGGGTGCTGTCGGAGCCGCTGCCCTCACGCTCGGTGATACCGGCTCCACCCGAGGAGGCGACGACCAAGCTCGACCTGCGCGGCGTGCAGTCAGACGACGCGATCGAGATGCTCGATGCGATGCTCGACAGGGCGGTGCGGGGCGGCTGGCCGCTCCTGCTCGTGGTGCATGGCCATGGCACGGGGGTGCTCAAGCGCGCGGTCCGCGACCACCTCATCCGCTCGCCCTATGTGAAGAAGTTCCGGTCGGGCGGGCAGGGCGAAGGGGGCGACGGCGTGACGGTGGTCGAACTCTAGCCAGCGCCTCAGCGGACAGCGGCGATGAGGGCCTTCATGTTTTCGAAGCGGTCCTCCGGGCGCTTGGCCATGCAGCGTTCGATGGCCTCACTCAGCGACACCGAGAGCCCCGGAACGAGCTCGCAGGCTTTGGGAATCTCGCCGTGCAGGTGGAGGTAGGTGAGATCGCCCTTGGCGTAGGGGAGCTGGCCGGTGGCGATCTCGAACATGGAGACGCCGAGGCTGTACATGTCGGAGCGGCCGTCGAGTTGTGCGCCGGTGATCTGCTCCGGGGAGATATAGTAGGGGGTTCCGATGGAGCGGGTCTTGGATGTCGTCATCTCGCTGACGAACTTGGCAAGGCCGAAGTCCATGAGTTTGAGTGCCCGGTCTGCGCCGAGCATCATGTTGCCTGGCTTCACGTCGCGGTGGATGAGGCCATGTTCATGGGCATAGTCGAGCGCCTTGGCTGCGTGGACGAAGGCGTAGCGCACGAGCTTTTCGGGGAAGGGTCCTTGACGCTGCACCATGGCCTTGAGCGTCTCGCCGTCGACGAACTCCATGGCCATGTAGAACTCGCCGTCCTGCTCTCCTGTGTCGAAGACGGTGACGATGTTGGGGTGAATCATCTTGGCGGCGGCCTTGGCTTCGCGGAGGAAGTAGCCGACTGCGACCTCGTTGGACTTAAGGTTCTCGGCGAGGACCTTGAAGGCCACCACCCTGTCGAGTGCGGTATCGGTCGCCTTGTAGACGATGCCCATGCCGCCTCGGGCGATCTCTTCGATGATGCGGTAGCGCCCCGTGGCTGAGGGGGCTGTCCGCGAAGGTGCGACGGGCGCGGGCGTTGCATCGGGCTTTGTGAGCGCTGCTGCGCGCGCGGCGGCATCGCGGAAGCCGGGCGAAGCCGTTGCGACGGCGCGGTACCAGTCTTCGGCGGCGGCCTGCTCCTGCAGCGCCTCGAGGGCGCGGGCGAGGGTGTAGGCGAGCGAGGCGTCGGAGGGCTTGAGTGCTGCAGGCGAAAGGGTGGGCTGCACGAGCGCGACGAGCTCGGCGAATCGTCCCAGCTCCAGCATCCGGTGGGCGAGCCGCTGCAGGTTGTTGGCGCGCTGCAGGGCATCGAGTTCGCCAGCGGTGTTTCCGCTCCGCGCGTAGATTTCAGCGACATCGGCATGGGCGTCGCAGGCGCTCAGGCATCGGATTGCGTCGGCATCGGCGCCGAGGTCGGCGAAGAGCAGCCCGGCGATGCGGAGCTCACCGAGCGCCTCGTAGCAACCCGCCGCCCGCAGGCTGTCTCCGGCCTCGGTGAACTTGGCGGCAGCATCGGCCAGCCTGCCGAGCTTTTGGAGCGCTTCGGCCTGCTCGAGCGGCTCGGGGAGGGCCTGCGCGGCTGCGATGCGGAGTCGGAGCGCATCGTCCGCTCGCCCGGCGCGGTCGTACATATCTGCGGCCAAGGTGAGGCGTCCCTTGTCGGCGTAGATGGCCTCGGCGGCCGCGAGGTCGCCCGCTCGCTCGAGGAGCTCGGCGGCCGCCTTGGGAAAGCCGGCGCGGTTGAGGAGTGCCGCAGCAGCCTGCGTCTTACCCTGCGATTCCAGATACTTTGCGGCAGATTGCGCGGCCTCTACGGCAGGCTTGATGGTTGCGAGGTTGCCGCCGCTGCGGGCAAACTCCCGTTCGAAGAGCGCCGTGCGCTGCTCAGCGGCCTTGGCCGCGTCGCCTGCTCGGTCATAGGCCTCGGCCGCCTCCCGGAGCAGTTTGGCCTGCTGGAGGGCGACGGCTGCCGCGCGGTGGTCGCCCCGCTTCGTGTAGATCTCTGCAGCCTTCTCCGGCCGTTCAGCAATCAGGAACTCCTTGGCGGCGAGTTCGAACTGGCCGCGTCGGGCGAGCAGCGATGCGGCCCTCTCCGGGGCGCCCGCTTTGCGAAACATGACGGTGGCCCTGCCAACATTGTCGGCCCGGTCGTAGCACTCGCCGGCACGGAGGAAATCGCCTGCCTCGATGAAGGAGTCTGCTGCCTCGGCCAGCTTGCCGGCCTCGAAGAGGAGCTCGCCCGCACCGGCATGGTCACCCCGCTCTTCGAGCACCTTGAGTTCGGCGCGCAGCGCGCGTGGCAGCCCTTCGCCGCGCGGGGAGAGTTCGCCTGCGCCCCGCATGACCTTTCGTAGCACGAGCGCGACCGCGACGATTGCGGCAAGACCGAGACCGTACTCGACAAGCTCCGCGCGTGAGGTTCCTATGCCGGCATCGGGGGCCGTCGTCGCACCGCTGCCCGAACTTTGCTGGGGCGCGGTGGTCGTGGCCTCGGCCTGTGCGAGCAGCGGGTGGGACATCATTCCAACAGCCAGAGAAGAGTTGCGCGCCTGTGCGGAGCCGTGCAAGGTGCCGAGCTGGTAGGCGACGGCCGCGATCGGAGCCAGAGGTTACAACCGTGAAAGCCGCTAGGTCAATCAGCCGTTGGGATTCTGCGGCGCTCCTCTGCGTTGCAATGCTGTCTGCCTGCTCCAGCCCGCAGCGGGCGCCCGAGCCTGCGTCTTCTGGCGTATCGGATGCGGTGCCGAGCCTTGCCGCGGAGCCTATCGCCTGCAGCGAAGTGCGGGCGATGGTCTGCTACGGCGGCCTGCGCGATCTGCCCATGTCTGGCACGGACGCCACAAGCTGCGGCGCGGAGGTTGGCCAAATCACAGACGACCTTCTGCTCTGTCTGGGCCGGGCCGGTGCCGTCTGTGACCAGGTTGCTGCGCAGGCGCTCGAGGCGCTGCGTGGTTGCGGTGAGCGGCTGCTGGTGCATGAGGTGGCGAGCGGCGGCGATCTGTCGCTGCAGCGTGCCCGTCGCTTCTTGGAGAGCTGGGTGGAGTCGAGCCGGCCTTGGCTTGCGGTGGGGCCGCTGGGGTTCGTCGTTGCGCCAGAGCTAGCGCGGCAGTTGGCGTCATCTTCGCTGCGTCGCGGCGACGCGGCGGGTGCGGTTGGCTGGCTCGCTGAGACGCAGAGCGTGGACGCTGAAGATGTCAAGAGTATGGCCTGCCGCTGGGCGGCGATGGCGCCCGCTCTCACGGAGCCGCCGCGTGACCTGGCAGAGCTCCCCTCAATCGCCGCGGCAGCCTTGGCCTGGCAGGGGTGCGCCGGTCGCTAGTGGGCTTCGCGCCTGTCGGCTTCCTCGATGATGCCGGCAGGGTAGTGACCCGTCAGGCAGGCCTCACAGAACGATGCATCCAAGGTAGAAGCTCCACCCTGCGCGCCCGTGGCCTCGCGTAGCCCCTCGAGCGAGAGGTAGGCGAGAGAATCGGCCTCTATGAAGTCACGGATCGCATCGAGCTCATGATTGGCGGCAATGAGCTGGTCGCGGCTCGGCGTGTCGATGCCGTAGTAACAGGGCCACATCGTGGGCGGGGAGGCCACGCGGAAGTGGACCTCAGCAGCGCCTGCTTCGCGGACGAGGGTCACCAACTTCTTGCAGGTGGTACCACGGACGATGCTGTCGTCGATGATAATGACCCGCTTGCCTTCGAGCAGCCGGCGGACCGGGTTGAGCTTCAGCTTCACGCCGAAGTCCCGGATGCTCCCTGTGGGTTCGATGAAGGTCCGGCCCACATAGTGGGAGCGGATCAGTCCGAGCTCGTAGGGGATCTGGCTCGCGCGGGCGAAGCCGATCGCAGCCGGGACGCCGGAGTCGGGGACGGGGATGACGCAGTCGGCCTCCACGGTCGACTCGCGCGCGAGGCGCTCACCCATCTTCACGCGGGTCTCGTAGACACCGCGCCCGAAGACGACGCTGTCGGGGCGGGCGAAGTAGATCAGTTCAAAGATGCAGGGCTTTGGCGCACGCTTCTCAAAGGGGAAGCTGCTCTGCAGGGTCCCATCGCTGCCGAACCGGAGCATCTCGCCCGGCTCGACATCGCGCTCCCAGCTGGCCCGTACAAGGTCGAGCGCGCAGGTCTCACTGGCGATCATCCAGGCGTCGCCGAGCCGGCCGATGGAGAGCGGGCGCACGCCGCGGGGGTCGCGGACGGCGTAGGCTGCATCGGTCGATAGGACGACGAGGCTGTAGGCCCCTTCGAGGGGTCGGAGGGCCTCTGCAAGCGCATCGTCGAGCGAGCCCGCTTCCGAGCGTGCAATCAGGTGGGCGATGACCTCGGTATCGACATCGGTATGGAAGATGCTGCCGCGCGCTTCGAGTTCTCGCCGGATGGTCGAGGCGTTGGTGATGTTGCCATTGTGTGCGATGGCGACCGAGCCGAACTTAAGCTGGACGGTCAGTGGCTGTGCGTTGCGGAGCGAACTCTCTCCGGCGGTGGCGTAGCGGACATGTCCGGCGGCAAGCATGCCGGGCAGGCCTGCGAGGTCGTCCTTGCTGATGGCCTCGGAGACCTTGCCCATGCGACGGACTGCGCGCAGGCGCAAACCGTCTGCGGCCGCGATGCCAACGCTCTCCTGGCCGCGGTGCTGCAGCGCGTGGAGTGCCAGGTAGGCGATGCTTGCAGCTT
>JBIIFW010000445.1:0-15860 GCA_044236985.1 Bradymonadia bacterium
TACCTTCCCGTCATCCCAGCCCTCAACTGGCGCTCCAACCCAGCCCCGCCCGTCGGCACCTGCACCGACCGACGCAGGCCCACGCAACCTTACCGCCACCCCAACCTGCAACCGGCGCCCTACAACAACCAACAACACGCCCGACCCTGCGGCACCCGAACCAACGCACCGAGCCACCGCTCCCCCTCAGACCGACTCGAACGCCCGTTTCAGCACACCCCACTCCAGCCCCGCTAACGCGCCTACACCGAGCCCCAAGGCACGCCGTAACACGCACCACACAGCGCCCCACGGCGCTGATCCCCGCCCGCCTCCAGGCCCGTCGCCAGCACCCTAGAAATGGGCCAATCGAGAACCAGCAAGCACCCAAACAATGCCCGCCCTAAGCTCCTGCCGAGAGCGATTGCATCCGGCAACGCTACGGCTCGCCGCTTCCCCTACCAACCTCATCGAGACCCGGAACAGCCGCCTCCAAGGCTCCCCCCAGCTCGTACTCCTCCCACGCCTCAAACCACATCTCTACACGAAGTGGCAGTCGCCCAGGCGCAGCCACCTCCACCGTATGCCTCCCCGCTGAGACACCAACAGCCCCCCCGCCGCAACCCCCAACGGCGCGGCCGGAAACCTTCACGGTCGCGCCCTCCGGAACGCAAGACAGAACCAACGCAGCGCTCCCCGACGCCGCCCAGCAACCGCCCAAAACAGAAAGAAGCGCGACCAGAAAAACCAGCCGCGCCCCATCCACTCGCAAGACCTTAGGCCTCAGCAGTGGCGCCCGCGTCAGCCGCGTCGCCCGTCAGCTCGCTCATTTCGACCTTCTCCACGGTCGCCTCCGCGGCATCCGTAAGCTCAACAAACGCCATCGGCGCATTGTCGCCCGGGCGCTTGCCGGCGTGGAGGAACCGGGTGTAACCGCCCTTCCGCTCAGCCATGCGCGGCCCAATCTCCGCAAACAGCTTCCGGAGAACCTCAGCATCCTTCACGACGGTCGCAGCTACGCGCCGAGAGTGGAGGTCGCCCTTCTTCGCCAACGTCACAAGCTTGTCCGCAACCGAACGAAGCTCCTTGCCCTTGGCTACTGTCGTCTCAATCCGCTCGTGAAGGAACAAGGAGGTTACCAGGTTCCCAAGCATCGCGCTCCGGTGAGCGGATGTACGATTCAGTTTGCGGCCGTGCTTTCCGTGTCTCATGGATTCAACTCAACTTCTGAAGTTACACTTCATGTCAAAAGGGTGGGGGCGACGCCTACTTCGAGGCGTCCTTGCCGGCCTTAGCATCCTTCGGCGGCCAGCTCTCAAGGCGCATGCCCAACGACAGGCCCATCTCAGCCAGAACTTCCTTGATCTCTTTCAAGGACTTACGACCGAAGTTCTTGGTCTTCAGCATCTCTGCCTCCGACCGCTGGACGAGCTCGCCAATGAACTGAATGTTAGCAGCCTGGAGACAATTCGCGCTCCGGACCGACAACTCCAACTCATCTACGCTGCGAAGAAGATGCTCGTTGATCTGCTCGAGCGGATGCTCGACAACCACCGGATCCGGCTCCTCCTCCTCATCAAAATTGATGAAGATGCTGACCTGATCCTTGATGATCTTCGCAGCGAAAGCCAGCGCATCCTCAGGGGTCACGGAGCCATCCGTCCAAATCTCAAGCGAAAGCCTGTCGAAGTCCGTCGACGACCCAACGCGAGACTGCGTCACGGCGAAGTTCACCTTACGAACAGGCGAATACAGCGAGTCCACCGGGATCCAAGACGTGTCCCACTCAGCCTGCTTGTTGTTCTCCGCGGCAACGTAGCCACGACCAGAACGACCAACCAGCTCAAACTGGAATCGACCCGACTCCCCAACATGCGCAATCACATGCTCAGCGTTCAGAACCTCCACATGACCCGACCCCGTCAGCTGACCAGCGGTCACAACCGCAGGCCCCTCAACGTCCGCTGTCAGACGGAACTCCTCATCCGAAAAGGCGCGAAGCCGAAGCTCCTTCACATTCAGAATGATGTCCGAAACGTCTTCACGCACCTCAGGAAGCGTCTGGAACTCGTGAAGAGCACCCTCCACCTTGATCCCCGTGGCCGCTGCGCCCTGCAGCGATGACAACAGTACCCGGCGCAAGGCATTCCCCAGCGTCGTCCCAAAACCCCGCTCAAGCGGCTCCGCCACAAAGCGGGCGTAGGTCTCAGTCCGGCTGTCAGCCTCGATCCGAACCTCGCGCGGCCGAATCAGGTCCCGCCAGTTCTTCCAGATCGTATCCATGGTCACTCTCGGTTCAAAAGAAATTCACTACGCATCCAAGCCAGCCAAACTGCGCGAGAGCAACACCCGCGCGCAAATCTTACTAGACCCGACGACGCTTCGGAGGCCGACATCCGTTGTGCGGAATCGGTGTCACATCACGAATCAGCGTAACCTTCAGGCCGGCCGCCTGAAGAGCACGGAGCGCCGACTCACGACCCGAGCCAGGACCGCGCAAAAGCACAGTCACCGTCTTCATGCCATGGTCCATCGCCTTGCGTGCCGCGTCCTCCGCCGCCATCTGAGCCGCAAATGGCGTGCTCTTACGGCTGTGCTTGAAACCGCGAGCTCCGCAGCTCGACCATGCCACTGTCGCGCCGCTCACATCCGTGATCGTCACAATCGTGTTGTTGAACGTAGATGCAACATGCACCACGCCATTCTGAACATTCTTGCGGACCCGCTTCTTGCCTGCCCGTTGTACCTTTGCCATCTGGCCTCCTGCTACTCAACCCAAACGGGCCAAGCTCTACTTCTTCTTCTTGATCGCTGCCTTCCGGGGTCCCTTCCGCGTACGAGCATTCGTACGAGTCCGCTGACCTCGGCACGGAAGATTCCGACGATGGCGCAACCCGCGATAGCAACCCAGATCCATCAATCGCTTGATGTTCAGAGCGCGCTCACGACGAAGGTCGCCCTCAACCTTGTACTCCGTCTCCAGAATCTGACGAATCCGGCGAACCTCGCCCTCCGTCAGATCATCCGTCCGGACACTCTGGTCAATCCCAGCCTTCGCCAAGATCTGCTCAGAGGTTGAACGACCAACGCCGTACAGGTAGGTCAAACCCACCACAATCCGCTTCCTTGCAGGAAGATCTACACCCGAAATACGAGCCATGCTGACTTCTCCTCAATCTCGTTGCGCCAGGAACCCCAGCGCAGTTCTTGCTAGCCCTGACGCTGCTTATGCTTGGGAACCTCGCAGATCACGCGCACAATTCCCTTGCGACGCACGATCTTGCACTTCTCACAAATCTTTTTCACCGACGGCCGTACCTTCATGACACACCCTTGCTTCGCAGCTCAAAAGCTCCACCCGGACGACAAAACGCACGAGAGGGGCAAGCATCATACACGGCCATACCAGGATTGGCAAGGCCCTACCTCTCCAATTCTACCCCGGTAACGTCATGATCTGTGGACCTTCTGACGTCACCGCTACCGTATGCTCAAAGTGAGCCGACAAGCTTCGATCCTTCGTCACTACCGTCCATCCGTCCAGCAGCGTCTCCGTCTCGCAACCACCCGCATTCACCATCGGCTCGATCGCAAGCACGAGCCCCTCACGGAACAGGTACCCGCTCGCGCCACCGGTCATCACATAGTTCGGAACCTGCGGATCCTCGTGCAGCCGTCGACCGATCCCGTGACCAACAAAGTCACGAACCGCCGAAAAACCTTCCGCCACAATCACCCCCTCCACAGCTGCCGACAGATCCCGCAGCCGCATCCCAGCTCGGCACATCTCGATGCCCGCCTCCAAGGACTGCTTAGTCGCTGCCAGAAGCCGCTCGGCGGCCTCGGAAACGACGCCCACCGCGACGGTCCGCGCCGAGTCCCCGTAGAAACCATCCACAAGCGCTCCGCAGTCCAGGCTGACAATGTCCCCCTCCGCCAGGTACCGGTCAGCTCGGGGGATCCCGTGCACGATCTCCTCGTTTACCGAGATGCACAACACACCCGTGAAGGGCTTACCCCCACTCGGATGACGATAGCCCAGGAAGGCAGCCTTCCCGGCGCCATCCCGAATCGACTTCGCGGCGATCTCATTCAGATCACCCGTCGACACACCCGGCCGAACGGCTGAGGCAACGAGCTCGAGCGTGTTACCTACCAACACGCCCGCCCTCCGCATTCTCGCGATCTCGTTCCGGCTCTTGAGCTCGACTCCCATGGGACTAAGCCCCGGTCTCGTCGCCGCTCATCCTGTCCCGGATCCGGCTACCGCGCTCCGCGATCCCTTCATACTGCTTGCTCAGCATGTGCCCCTGAATCTGCTGCACGGTGTCAAGACCGACCGTAACCACAATCAGAAGACTCGTGCCGCCGTATGCGAAAGCCACAGGGAACTTGGTCGCCATCAACGCTGGAAGCACGCAGACCGCCGAGATGTAGAGGGCGCCCACAAGGGTGATGCGCGTCATCACGTAATCGATGTACTCGGCCGTCTTCTTGCCTGGACGAATGCCCGGAACAAAGGAGTGCTGCCGGTTCAAGTTGTCCGCAACATCCACCGGATTGAAGGTCACGGCGGTGTAGAAGAAGGCAAAGAACACGATGAGCAGCACATAGATTACCAGGTACCGCCAATCCTGCTCGCTGAGCGCAGTCTGGATCGCGACCGCGATCTCCGAATCAGGAAAGTAACCCGCAAGCGTTACGGGAAAGATAAGAATCGAAGAGGCAAAGATCGGAGGGATAACACCCGCCATGTTCAGCTTCAGAGGTAGGAACGACGTCGAGCCCGCATAGACCTTACGACCCGACACCCGCTTGGCATACTGAACCGGAATCCGCCGCTGAGCACGCTCAAAGAAGACGATCGCCGCCACCACCAGAAGAACCGTCCCTGCCAACAGAAGAAGGCTGATCGGTGTCAACTCTCCTCGGCTGTAGACATCCGCAACAGACTTCAACCCGGCAGGAAGACTCGAAACGATGCCAGCGAAGATGATCATGCTGATGCCGTTGCCGATGCCGCTCTCCGTAATCTGCTCCCCGAGCCACATCAGGAAGGCCGTGCCAGTCGTGAGCGCGAGAACCGTCAGGAGACGGAAACTCCAACCCGGATCGGAAACAAGCCCTGCATACTGTGTCCCAAGGTTCTCGAGGTAGTAGGCGATACCCATACCCTGGATCAGCGCCAAGACTACCGTACCATACCGCGTGTACTGGTTGATCTTCTTCCGTCCCTGCTCGCCCTCTTTCTGCAGCTTCTCAAGGGACGGCACCACCACAGCAAGTAGCTGAATGATGATAGACGCCGAGACGTAGGGCATGATGCCCAAGGCAATGACCGACATCTGTTCAATGGCGCCGCCAGAGAACATGTTCGCCAACCCGAGCAGTCCGCCCGAGCCCTGCATCACCTCACGCATCACCTGAATGTCTACCCCAGGCGTCGTTACGAACACGCACAAGCGGTAGACTGCCAGAATGCCGAGTGTGAACACAACCCGAGCACGAAGCTCAGGCAGCTTCGCGATGTTCGTAAAGATCTCTTTCACGGTTAACCTTCCTCGACCCGGCCGCCAGCAGCGAGGATCTTCTCACGCGCAGACGCACTGATCTTCGCGGCGCGAACCGTCAGCGGAACCGACACATCCCCATAGCCGAGGACCTTCAATCCAACCGCACCCTTCACCTTCAGAACGCGACCGCTCGCCTTCAGTGTCTCCCAGTCCAATACCGAGTTCGCAGGGAACCCGGTCAGGGCCGAGAGATTAATGATCTCGTACAGCGTCTCGAAGTTGAAGTTGTTGAAACCACGCTTCGGGAGACGACGATGAAGCGGCGTCTGACCGCCCTCAAAGCCGCGTCGAACGGTTCCGCCTGAACGGGCCTTCTGACCCTTCACGCCGTAGCCGGAGGTCTTACCAAGTCCCGAGCCAACGCCGCGACCCTTCCGCTTCTTTGTCTTTCGTGCGCCCTCATTCGGGTGCAAATCATGCAATGCCATAACGAACCTCACTTGCCCTGTACGAGGCCTTCGACAGCCACCAGGTGTGCAACCTTTGCAATCTGACCACGAAGCGAAACCGAGTCAGCATGCTCCACCGTCTGGTGCCGCCGCTTCAGGCCCAAGACCTGCAGCGTACGACGCTGACCATCCGGCGTCCCTGCATAACTTCCCGTCAGTGTAATCTTGATCATGTCAGCCATCTCTGCGCCAGCCTTACAGCGTCTCGACGGTCTTGCCGCGAGCCGAGGCGATTTCACTCGCGCTCTGAAGCTGCAGCAACCCATCCATCGTCGCATACACCACATTGAACGGATTCGTCGAACCAATCGCCTTGGTGAGGATGTTCTTCACACCCGCAGCCTCAACAATCGCCCGAACGGCCCCGCCCGCGATAACACCCGTGCCGGCTCCCGCGGGACGAAGCATGACCTGCCCCGCGCCGAAGTTACCGATCACGTCGTGCGGAATCGTCCCGTTCACCAAAGGAAGACGGATGAGAGCCTTCTTTGCCCCCTCGCTCGCCTTCCGGATAGCCTCGGGGACCTCCTTCGCCTTGCCGTGACCAACACCAACGTGACCGTTCTGATCACCGACCACCACCAGCGCGCTGAAGGAGAACCGACGGCCTCCCTTGACGACCTTGGCAACCCGGTTGATGAAGACCACCTTGTCGGTGAGCTCACCCTCGACCGATACCCGCTGGTTCGGACGCTTTACTTTGCTAATCGACATGTTGCCCCTTTAGAACTGCAGGCCACCGGAGCGAGCACCCTCGGCGAGGGCACGCACGCGTCCGCTTGCGTAAATGTAGCCGCTACGGTCGAAGACCACCTTCTCGACGCTCGCCGAGAGGCCGCGCTTTGCGACCAACTCACCAACCAGACGAGCGGCATCAACCTTCACAGATTCCGAAGAGACAATCTCCGCGTCGAGCGTCGATGCCGCCGCGAGCGTTACGCCCCGAACGTCGTCGATGATCTGTGCGTAGATGTGCTTGCTGCTGCGGAAAATCGCCAACCGAGGACGCTCTGACGTCCCCGAAATCTGCTTCCGAACGCGCACCTGGCGGCGGCGACGCGAAAGCAATTTCTCTGATGTTTTCTTGCCCATGACTGCTCCCTAAGGTTCTTACTTCTTGCCCTTCTTGCCACCAGACTTGCCTTCCTTCCGACGGATGACCTCGTCCGAGTACCGCACACCCTTGCCCTTGTAGGGCTCAGGGGGACGGAGCCCGCGGATCTCAGCCGCGGCAGCGCCAAGAACCTGCTTATCAGGTCCTGCCAGCGCCACCGAACCGGCCTTGCCATCGACCGTCGCGAGCACTCCCTCAGGAAGCTCGAAAAGGATCGGGTGCGAGTAACCCAGGTGGAACAGAATGAAACGGACTCCCCGCGACTCGGCGCGGTAACCAACACCGGTGATCGAGAGGTTCCGGGTGAAACCAACCGAAACGCCCGTCACAATGTTCGAAACCAGCGTCCGAGCGAGACCGTGCGCCGATCGTGCCTCGCGGGAGTCATCCACCCGCTCGACCAACACCTCGGCGCCTGTCTGCGATGCGCGGACATGCTGTGGGAGAACGCCCGACAACGAACCCTTCGGCCCATTGGCCGTTACGGTGTTGCCGGAAAACGAAACGGTTACCTTATCAGGAACCGCAATAGGCTTTTTGCCAATACGAGACATGCTATCCTCCGCCTACTCTGACTACCAAACCGTGCAGAGGAGTTCGCCGCCAAGTCCACGCTTCCGCGCTTCCTTGCCAGTCATGACTCCCTGCGAGGTGGTCAGAATCGCAATTCCGTAACCGCTGCGAACACTCGGAATCTCCGAGCAACGAATGTACCTCCGCTGCCCAGGCTTCGACTCCCGCCGAAGACCCTGCATCACGCTCCGACCCGCCACGTAACGGAGCTGGACGTGGAGCGTTGTACGCCCCTCCTCCTCCGTCAGAGCGAAATCTTCAATGAAGCCCTCGTCCTTGAGGACAGCAACAACAGCGGCACGCGACCGAGAGGAAGGCATCGACAACTCGAAGTGCCGAGCCATCCCCGCGTTCCGCAACCGCGTAAGAAGATCCCCAATTGGATCAGTTACCATCTTTCACTCCTTGAATCAGCCCGCCCGTCCTGGGCGCGATATTCTACGGCAAAATTGCCTACCAGCTCGCCTTTACAACACCCGGGAGCTCGCCCTTGTGAGCAAGCTCACGAAGACAGATCCGGCACAACTGAAACTTCCGGTAAACCGCGTGCGGACGCCCGCAAACCTTGCAGCGACGCTCCTGACGCACCGCGAACTTCGGCTTCCGGTTAGCCTTCACAATCATGGACAACTTTGCCATGGGAAACCCTCTAACTTACGAGCGGAACGGCATGCCGAGACGACGAAGCAGCGAACGCGCCTCGTCATCCGTCTTCGCCGTCGTGGTGAATGTGATGTTCATGCCCCGAACCTTGTCGACCTTATCGTAGTCGATTTCGGGGAAGATGATCTGCTCCTTAATGCCGAGCGTGTAGTTACCGCGGCCATCAAAGGCCTTCGACGCAACACCACGGAAGTCTCGAACCGCCGGCAAGGCAAGGTTCAGGAGCCGATCCGTGAACTCCCACATCCGGTCACGACGGAGCGTCACCATGCAGCCAATCGGCATGCCAAGACGAAGCTTGAAGACCGCGATGCTCTTTTTTGCCTTCGTCACCACAGGCTTCTGACCCGTGATGGCCGCGAGCTCAGCCGCCGCGATATCGATGATCTTCGCATTCTGAACCGCTTCGCCGAGGCCCATGTTGATGGTGACCTTCTGCAACCGCGGGATCATCATGTGGTTGGGGTAGTTGAACTCCTCCTGGAGCCCAGCAACCACCTCCTTCCTGTACTTATCTTCCAAACGATTCATCTTCGACTCCTTGGGCCAGGGCTAGTACCGGGCCTCCGTCAGTTCAACTCAATCCAAAATCTCGCCCGTCTTCGCTACGAACCGGACCTTCTTGATACGAGCAGGAGCAGCCGCACCGAAGCTCGTCTCGGCCTCGGCCTCGGACGCAAACAACGCGCCATCAACGCCAACCCAGCGAACGCTCGCCCGAACCGCCTTGCCAGCCTTCTCCGAGAAGAGGGCCACCTTGCAGGCATAGATCGGACGCTCGATCTCTACGATCCGGCTCTGCGTACCGAGAGACTCGTTGCCCCGCATGTGACGCTTGCGAAGGTTCCGACCCTCAATAAGGACCTTTCCCTCGGTCGGGTAGACGCGAGCAACCTTTGCAGGTCCAAGCTTCTTATCCCGGCCGCTAATAATCGTCACCAAATCACCAGTCTTCAGATGCATGGCGCCCTCACAGCACTTCAGGCGCGAGCGAAACAATCTTCATGAAAGACTTCGCGCGCAGTTCACGGGCCACCGGCCCAAATACACGATTGCCGATCGGCTGACCCTGCTTGCTGAGCAACACCGCAGCGTTCTCACCAAACCGGATGTGCGAACCATCTTCACGAGCGATCGAAAACTTCGTCCGCACGATCACAGCCTGGCACACTTCGCCCTTCTTGACCTTCCCGTTCGGAATGGCCTCTTTCACGGAAACCACGATGACATCGCCAATCCCGGCATACTTCCGCTTCGAACCACCAAGAACCTTGATGCATTCGACACGCTTTGCGCCCGAGTTGTCTGCGACGTCGAGATTACTCTGTGTCTGAATCATGACCTATCTCCTCTGCGCCTGCGGCCTTAAAGCTCCGGCGGACGCTCAACCAAACGAATCACACGCCAACGCTTGTCACGGCTGATCGGACGAGTCTCCTCGATCTCAACCACGTCATTCACCTTGAAGGCGTTGCCCTCGTCGTGAGCCTTGTACTTCACCCGCCGACGAACAAACTTGTGGTATCGGGGGTGCTTCACCAGTTTCGCGATCTCAACGACGACGGTCTTCTCCATCTTGTCGCTGACCACTTTGCCAACCCGGCGCTTGCGGTGCGTTTCTTCCATCGACCTACCTACCTTTAGTTCGAGCGCTCGCCCAGGAGCGTCTCAATGCGCGCGATCGCCCGACGACGAACACGAATCTGCGAAGGATTCTTCAACTGGCCCGAGTAGAGAGCCATCCGGCCCTGAAAGAGCTCCTTGCGCAATTCATTCGCAAGCTCCCGCAACTCTGGCACCGACTTCGAACGAAGCTCAGCGGTCTTCATACCAACTCTCCACGGTGAATAAACTTCGTCCGCAGCGGCAGCTTGTGAGCCGCAAGACGGAACGCCTCTTTGGCGGTTTCAAGATCCACACCCTCGATCTCGTACAGGATACGACCGGGATGAACGACCGCGACCCAGTACTCCGGGCTGCCCTTACCAGTACCCATTCGGGTCTCAGCAGGCTTCTTTGTGATCGGCTTGTCGGGGAAGACCCGCAGGTAGAGCTTACCCTGGCGCTTCACGAAACGGCTCGTTGCAATACGAGCTGCCTCGAGCTGACGCGCCGTAAGCCAACCGGCCTCCGTCACGACGATGGCGTAATCGCCAAAAGCCAGAGAGGTACCACGCGACGCGACGCCCGCGACGCGACCCTTATGCATTTTCCGGAACTTTGTCCGCTTTGGACTCAACATGACTTTACTCCGCCCAGTAAGCGAGGGGGCAACAGACTAGCCGACCTTGGCCCGCTTGTCGAGGACCTCACCCTTGCAAATCCACACTTTCACACCAATGATGCCGTAGGTCGTATGCGCCTCGGCAAAGCCGTAATCGATGTTCGCCCGGAGCGTGTGAAGAGGAACGCGACCCTCCAGGTACCACTCACGGCGCGCGATCTCAGCGCCGCCAAGACGCCCGGCGCAGTTGATACGAACGCCCTTTGCTCCGAAGCGCATCGTCGTCGTCACCGCCTTCTTCATCGCCCGCCGGAACGCCACACGACGCTCAAGCTGCTGGGCAATGCTCTCGGCGACCAGCTGAGCGTCAAGCTCTGCCTTCCGAACCTCGACAATGTTCAGCAGAACCTGCGACGCCGTCAGCCCCTGGATCTCGCGACGAAGATCGTCGACGCCAGCGCCCTTCTTGCCGATGATGATGCCTGGCTTCGCGGTATGAACGCTCACCTTCACCTTCTCAGCAGCGCGCTCGATCTCGACACGCGAGATACCGGTCGCCTTCAGCTTCTCCTTCACGAAGGCCCGGATCCGAAGATCCTCGTGCAGCCACTTCGCGTAGTTCTTCTGGCTGAACCACTTGCTCCGCCAATCTTCAATGATACCAACTCGGAGCCCAATCGGGTGGACTTTCTGTCCCATGCTATCCTCCTGGCGAGGCCGCTCGGCGGCCCGCGAGATTACTCAGGTCGAAGTTCAATCGTAACGCGAGAAGACCGCTTCATGATGCTCGAAGCCCGGCCCTGCGCGCGAGGCGCAAACCGCTTCAGCGTCACGCCGCTGTCCACAAAAGCCGTCTTCACAACCAGCTCGTCCGGGTTCCACTCGCGAAGCACTTCGCGGATGTTGGCAACACCAGACTCCAGCAGCTTGGCGACATCCTTCGCAGCGGCCTTGTCCGAGAAGCGAAGCTCACGCAGCGCCTCCGAAACCGGCTTGTTGCGGATGAGGTCGATCAGCAGACGCAGCTTGCGCGGCGCGATGCGAATCCCGTTGAGGTGCACCACATTGGCGCGATTTCCAAATTCGTTCTTGGCAGACATGACTGACCTCAGCGCTTCTTGGCTTTCTTGTCCACGCCGTGACCAAAGTAGGTTCGGGTGGGAGAGAACTCACCGAGCTTGTGACCGACCATGTTGTCTGTGCAGAACACAGGAACAAACTTGCGGCCGTTATGCACGGCAAAGGTGAGCCCGACAAACTCGGGCAGAATCATCGAGCGACGCGACCAGGTCTTGATGACCTTCTTGTTGCCGCTGACATTCGCTTCAACCACCTTCTTGCTGAGGTGATCATCCACGAAGGGACCTTTCTTAATCGAACGAGCCACGATGGACCTCTCTGTGATTACTACGTCGTGCGACGCTTGACGATGAACTTATCGGTGCGCTTGTTGTGGCGCGTCTTCTTGCCCTTCGTGGGCTTGCCCCACGGAGTTACCGGGTGGCGACCACCCGAGGTGCGGCCTTCACCACCACCCATGGGATGGTCGACCGGATTCATCGCAACACCGCGGACCGCAGGACGGATGCCGAGCCAACGGGTACGACCCGCCTTGCCCTTCGACATGTTGAAGTGTTCGGTGTTTCCGACCTGGCCGATGCTCGCCCTGCACTCCAGAAGGATCTTCCGGAACTCGCCGCTCGGCAGACGAACCGTCGCATACTTGCCCTCTTTGGCCATCAGCTGGGCACCAACGCCCGCGCTGCGAACCAACTGGGCGCCCTTGCCAGGACGAAGCTCCACAGCGTGGATGTTCGTGCCAAGCGGGATGTGCTTCAGCTTCAGACAGTTGCCGGGCTTGATGTCCGCGTGGGCCGAAGACAGGACCTCGCTGCCAACACCCAGACCAATCGGCGCAAGGATGTAGCGGCGCTCGCCGTCAGCGTAGCAAACGAGTGCGATGCGCGCCGTGCGGAAGGGGTCATACTCAACCGTCTCAATACGGCCAGGAACGCCGACCTTGTCGCGCTTGAAGTCAAGCACACGGTAGCGACGCTTGTGACCACCGCCGCGGTGACGCGACGTGATGTGGCCATGGTTGTTGCGACCACCCGTCCGTGAGATGGAAGAAGTCAGCCCCTTGTGGGGGGCATCCGCGGTGATCTCCTCAAAGCCCGGGGCGATTCGCCCGCGGCGGCCCGGTGAGGTGGGTCGATGTTGATTCATTGCCATGACGCTTGCCTATTCGTTAGGATTCGCTGGAAACTTGATCGGTCGCGAGATCGGCGCCCGGCGCAATCTCAATCTGGTGACCGGGCTGAAGGGTCACGATGGCCTTCTTCCAGGCCGACCGGCGGCCTGAGTTCTTGCCAAAGCGCTTCGGCTTGCTCGCCATGATACAGGTGTTCACCGAAGCAACCTTCACACCGAACATCGTCTCGACCGCAAGGGAGATCTGCGGCTTCGTCGCCGCGATCACTACGCGAAAGACCGCCTTGTTCGCCTGCGAGGTCGACTTCTCGGTTACAACCGGCTTCTTGATGATGTTATAAATGTTCATTTGCTCAACACTCCATCCAATGCCTTGAGCGCCTGGACCGTGATGACAACGCTGTCGTAGCGCAGCACCGTGTAGACATTCACGCCCGTGAGATCGGCGAACTTTGCACGCTCGAGATTCCGAACCGACAGCGAGAGCTTCTCGTTGTCCAGATCAACCACCAGCGCCCGGTCCGTCCCAAGCTTCAAGAGCGTCGCAAGCGCCGTCTTTGTCTTCGGAGCAGCGACTTCGAACGCGTTGATGACCTTCACGCCGCCCTGGGCAATCTTCTCAGACAGGGCCGAACGAAGCGCCGAACGACGGAACTTCTTCGACAGCTTGTAGCTGTAGTCACGCGGGTTGGGGCCGAACGCGATACCGCCGCCCACAAAGTTTGGGGCATTCGTAGAACCGTGACGCGCACGACCTACACCCTTCTGCTTGTAGAGCTTCCGGGTCGAGCCCGACACGCGGCGCCGATTGAGCGTGGCATGTGTACCCTGACGCTTGCCCACCAGATAGTGACGGACAGCCTCGTGGTGAAGATGACTGCGAACCTCGACAGCGAAGTTCGAGTCAGAGACCTCCACTTCGCTCACCGGGTTGTTATTAAGATCGTATACCGTAAGTTTCATTCGGACTTTTCCGTTCGAATCAGCGGCGAGCCGCGTTGATGATCTGGATCTCGACATCCACACCGGCCGAGAGATCGAGACGCATGAGGGCGTCCAACGTCTGCGGAGGGGGCTCAAGAATGTCGATGAGCCGCTTGTGCGTGCGGATCTCGAACTGCTCACGCGACTTCTTGTCGATGTGGGGAGAACGAAGCACCGTGAAGCGGCTGATGCGGGTCGGAAGGGGAATGGGACCAGCGACCCGAGCGCCCGTGCGCTTCGCGGTTTCGATGATCTCCGACGTCGACCGGTCCAGGAGACCGTAATCATACGCCTTGAGCTTGATGCGAATCTTATCGTTGGCCATGACTTGCCGAACCTTAGACGAGGATGGTGGCGACGACGCCAGCGCCAACAGTGCGGCCGCCTTCGCGAATTGCGAAGCGGAGACCCTTGTCCATGGCGATGGGGGTGATGAGCTTGACCTTCAGCTTGACGTTGTCGCCAGGCATGACGATCTCGCGATCCTCAGGCAGGGTGATGACGCCAGTGACGTCGGTCGTGCGGAAGTAGAACTGCGGGCGGTAGCCCTGCGTGAAGTGGGTGTGACGGCCGCCCTCGTCCTTGGAGAGGATGTAGACCTCAGCCTCGAACTCGGTGTGGGGCGTGATGGAGGCCGGGGCAGCCAGAACCTGGCCGCGCTCGACATCTTCCTTCTTCGTGCCACGGAGGAGGAGACCGACGTTGTCGCCAGCCTCGCCGCGGTCGAGGAGCTTGCGGAACATTTCGACGCCCGTGACCGTCGTCTTGACCGTGTTCTTGAGACCGACGATTTCGATTTCCTCGCCGACCTTGATGACGCCGCGCTCGATACGACCGGTGACGACCGTGCCGCGACCCGAGATCGAGAAGATGTCTTCGACGGGCATCAGGAAGGGACGATCCACTTCGCGCTTCGGCATCGGGATGAAGGAGTCGACAGCGTTCATCAGCTCGATGATCTTGTCGCGGCCGATCTCGTTGTTCGTGTCGTTCATCGCGTTCGAGGCTGAGCCGCGGATGATCGGGGTGTCGTCGCCGGGGAACTCGTACTTGCTGAGGAGCTCACGCACCTCCATGTCGACGAGGTCGAGGAGCTCGGCATCATCAACAAGGTCGACCTTGTTCATGAAGACGACGATGTAGGGAACGCCAACCTGACGGGCGAGCAGGATGTGCTCACGGGTCTGGGGCATCGGGCCGTCGGCAGCCGAAACAACAAGGATCGCGCCGTCCATCTGGGCCGCGCCGGTGATCATGTTCTTGACGTAGTCGGCGTGTCCGGGGCAGTCGACGTGGGCGTAGTGACGCTCGGCCGTCTCGTACTCGACGTGGGCCGTGGCGATCGTGATACCACGCTCGCGCTCCTCGGGCGCCTTGTCGATTTCGTCGAACTTGATCGCCTTGCCCTTGCCGCTCATCTGCGACATCACCTTGGTGATGGCAGCCGTCAGCGTCGTCTTGCCATGGTCAACGTGACCGATGGTGCCGATGTTGACGTGGGGCTTGTTACGCTCGAACTTCTCCTTGGACATGACGCTTCCTCTCTTCTTGTTTTGGGCAACGACTAAGACAACGAACCCCCGGCCTTCGCAACGATCACTTCTTGAACGGTGCGCGGGACGGGCTCGTAATGGTGAAACTGCATCGCGTAACTGGCTCGGCCCTGCGTAAGGGAGCGGACGCTTGTAGCATAACCGAACATTTCAGACAATGGCACTTGTGCACGAATCGCCTTGAGGCCGAAGTTCTCTTCGATGTCGACCACATGGCCCCGGCGACGGTTGATGTCGCCGATGACATCGCCCAAATGTTCTTCAGGAACAGTGACTTCCACGTCGAACACAGGCTCAAGCAGCTGCACGCCCGCGCGCCTTGCAGCCTCCCGGAAGGCCAAGGAGCCTGCGATCCGGAATGCCTGCTCCGAAGAGTCAGCCATGTCGAAAGATCCGTCGTAGAGTCTTACGGAGAGGTCGAGCATCGGATAGCCGATAAGTGCGCCGTTATCGGCCGATTCGCGCACCCCCTTCTCCACCGCCGCCACATAGATTGCAGGCACCGCCTCTTCCTTCGCGGTGTTGCTGAAAGTGATC